>JAFEBQ010000001.1 GCA_018242585.1 Planctomycetota bacterium | reverse complement strand
GCTCTGCCGGTGGTTGCTGACTCAACCTTCACCAGCCCAAAGGGGTGCTGCGGCAGGTCGACGACACGCTCGATTTCCTGTTCCTTGCTCAGCCCGGGGTACAAAATGCCGACCTTGCCCCGTCGCCCAAGTACCCACTCGGCCCCCTTACGGTCGCGCGCCAACTGCTCCATTGGCGACACTGCGCCGCGACGAATGGGGCGAGCGGAAGATGGCGTGGCGCGACTGGCGACTGATTCGTCAGGCCCCAATTGCTTGATGCGCTGCTCCGCCTTTGCCTTCGCTAAACCGGTCAGAACCGGGAGTGCCTTGGCGTACCAATATCGCGCCCCTGCTTGAAGCTCGCTTTTCGCTTTGCCTTTTGCGGCATCGGCGGCTTTGGCCCATGTTTCACCAATCTCGGCTTGCCCCGCGCCATCCTGCGGATCAGCCATGCTTTTCGTGGCCAGTTCCTTCAACGTGGCATCACTTCCTTGCACTAGCTTGGCAAAACCCGCTACCCAGTCCCCTTTCACAAAACACAGATAGCGCCCTAGCGTCAGGTTCGCTTCGGGATCATCGGGCTTGTTGGCCAAGGTGGCCTTCGCGTCCTCGACGGCATCCCATTGTTGCTTCAACGCGGCCAGGCTCTTGTTCCGATCAACGGCGGCTTTGAGCGTGGCCGCATCCTTCGACTTTCGCGCCGCGGCCAGCGCCACGTCCCCCAGCCGTTTGGCCGCGTCAAACTGATCGTCGTCCAGAGCCTCGTCAATGCGCCCCAGTGCGGCTTCAGCGATGGACTTAAATGCCGGAAGAGGATGTGATTTTTGCGTGGCGCTTTCTAGTGATTCAGCCAACGCATTCCAGGGGCTCATCTCAAATCGACCGGCCAATTCTTGCGCAACACGCACAAGCATTGCCGCATCAGCGGCATCGATGGCCAAGTTGCGAGCTTCCGTCAGCATGACATAAGCCGATGTCGCATCGTCGCGAGTTTCACCCGCTTGCTTGAACAGTTGGCTGGCGAGCGCTGCTTTTTCTTCGGGCTTCTTGGCGGCGGTGTAACCATCCCGGAAAACATCCTTCAGAACTTGCAATGCTTTCTCTTGGTCGGAGTTTGCAGGAATGGGGGCTCGGCTGGCAGTGTCGATCGGAATGAGTCGCTGAGCCGCGGGTGCGTCGCTGGCTACTGAAGACGCAGGCTTGGGAGGCGACCAGTCCAACCGACATGTCGGGAGCGCCGACTTCAACTTTTCAAATCCCGCCAGCGAGATTTGCGTGCTGGCAACCGACAATTCCAAGAGTGACGTCATGCCAGTCAACTTCTCGACGCTTCGATCGGTGACATTCGTGTCGCGCAGAATCAATTGCTTGAGAATCGTGCGCCGAGACAGAATATCCACCGAGGTGTCAGTCAGACTCAAGCCACTGAGGGCCAAATGGGTCAGGTCGGCATTCGGCTCCAGGTTCTTCACGCCCCGATCGGTAACCTTGCCTTCTCCCACGGATATGCCGAGTAACTGCGGAAGTTCATTGAGGTACAGCAGGCCCGCGTCGGTGATTTTGGTGCGATTCACGTGGATGAACCGCAATTGCTTGTTGCGGGCCAGACTCTGCAAGGCGCGATCGGTTAAGGCCGTATTCGACGCGTTCAGCACCTCTAATTTGGGATGCGCCGCAAGTACGTCGATGCCCGCGTCAGTGATTTTGGTATCGGCGACACCAAGCGTGGTGAGCCACGGCATCTTGACGATGTACGCAAATGCGCCGTCGTCGATCGACGTGTCTGATACGACCAAGCGGCTCAGTCGATTCAGTTCAAGCAGGGGTTTCAGTGAGTCATTGTTGACCTTGCGGTTGCGGGGCACTTCGATCGCCAAAACCGTAAACTGCGGAGTGGGCAACTGATCGAGGCTGGTAACGATCGTTGGCTTCTGACCGTCGATAAGGAACTCGACTCTGCCTCCCATGCTGATCGCCCACTCCGCCATGCGGCGTTCGACCGCAGGGTCAAACTTGGCTGTTGGCGTTGGAGCCGCATCGGCGGGGGGCGGCGTCAAAGCCAACTGAGGGGCGGAAGGCGGTGCTGGAACGCTCGACGGCGGAGGCGTTACCGAATTCGGTGGTGACGAAGGTGGGTTAGCCTTTGATTCGTTGGCTGGGGCTTGGGGCTTGCTTGTTTCAGGTCTGGGTATTGGACTAGTCGTCGCGGCCTCAGTTTCCTTTGGCACCATAGCAGGAGACGCCGCTGTGGCCGGAAGAGTGTCACCAGTCGGCAGTTCGTCGACAATTTTCGGCTTCGAAGTCGTGGTTGGGGCAATGGCTTGCTTGGCTGCCACGACGCTAGCTTGAGATTGATCGTTCGCCGCGATCTCAGTGGGCTTTGATTCGCCGTCGCCGCCCGACATTACGACGTAAGCGATGCCGAGCGCCAGGACCACGGCGAAGCTGCCGCCGGCCACTAGCAGAACGGGCGATTTGCGCCGCGGTGGCTCGCTGGCCAATGTCGTCCGCGGCGTGCTTGCCGGCTGCTTGGACGTGGCATTCGGCAATGCGACCGGTGCAGGAGCTCCGGGCTTGCCTTCGAGCAGCGAAATCAGTTCAGTAGCAGTGGGACGATCCTCGGGGCGTTTCGCCATCATGCGTTGGAAAAGCTTGTCGACCGGTTCGGGAACCTCGGGGCGAACCGCGCGAATGGATGGAATCGGCGAGTCGCGGTGAGCCAACAGCCGCCTGACCATCGAATCGCCGGTGTAAGGCGTCTTGCCGGTTAGCAGGAAAAACAGGGTGCAGCCAAGGCTGTAGATGTCGGCCCGGTCAGTCACGGCGTGCATGTCGAGCCCCTGCTCGGGAGCCATGTAATCGACCGTTCCATTGACCGTACCCGCCTGAGTCAGGTCATTTCCTTGCGGCGTTGCCGACGCGTCGTCGACAACGCAGCCTTCGTCGAGTCGCGCCAAACCCATGTCGAGAATCTTGACCTGTCCCTTCTTGTCGACGATCAGATTCGCCGGCTTGATGTCGCGGTGAACTACTCCTTCAGCGTGCGCATGCTGAAGACCACGTGCCGCGCCCGCGGTCATTGACAACGCTTTGGCAACGGGCAATGGCCCTGCTTTCTTCACGAGGCTGGCCAAGTCGTTTCCGTCGACATACTCCATCACCAAGAAATGCACGCCATTGGCTTCATCGGCATCGTGGGCGGTGACGATATTAGGATGAGTCAGCTTGGCGGCCGCCTTGACCTCGCGTTGAAATCTCGCCACCGCGTCAGGGGAAGCCAAGGCCTTTTTCGGCAGCACCTTCAAAGCCACGACGCGGTCCATCCGCCGGTGCCGCGCGCGAAACACCTGACCCATCCCACCCGCGCCCAGCTTGTCGAGCAGCAGATAGTTGCCCAACACCAAGCTGTCCGATTTGCCTTGAAAGATCGCCGCGGCTTGATAGCGCGTGAGCTTGCCTTGCTGGACTAACCCGCGCGCCAATTCGTCGGCGTCTTGGGATCGGGTGTCAGGCGGATAGGCGGACTGAACCTTCGCAAGTTCTTCAGTACTGAGCGCACTCGTAGAGTTCAGGCACTCCAGAAAACGGGCGATGGTAACTGCCATGGGCGTACACCTAGATTTCCCGATCGATACGAGCCCCCCCGAATATAGTAGAACGACATGCTGGCAACAACGTGCCGCGTTTTACCGCCGATTCGCGCACCAGTAGCGTGGCCGTTCCAATGATTAACCTGTGGGGGCATGATTAACGAAGCCGGTCCCAGTTCTTGAACATCGTGTCGGCGAGAGCGGCCAAAGGGGTAAACCTCCGACCCCCACCATCGACACGATCGCAACGCCCTTTCCGGCCCGAGCGTACCCCGCTCGGGTAGTGAAAGACGTTTTTTGCGCGCTGGTCCGATCGTAGCGGTTGTCGCATTAGGTCAAATGCCTAGCGATTTTGACGCCGTGGGAATTGCAACCTATGCATTGACTGAATGGTTGCGCGCCGACTGGTTCGCGTGTCGCCGTTCACGCCAGCCGCTGGGGGCCATCGCGGCTGGTCTCGCGTTGCATTTTCCTGCCTTGCGTATTTGAGAGCGGTCTGTGAAATGCCGTATTGGCCCCCTTTGATTACTGAGTTTTTCGCCATGATCTGGTCCAACTTCCTTTATGACGGGCTGGCGATTGCCGTGGCGGTCGCCATTACCTCGATGGTCGGCGTCGGCATGGGCTGGTGGCTGAAACATTGCCGCGTCCGTGCTGAATCGTGGCGCGAGGAGCGGCTGCGGACCACGATGATCGCCGTTCAGGAAATGGTCACCGGCGTGGCCGACGAGGTGGGCAAATACGCCGCCCGCTTGGAAGAGATCACGCACGACCTGCTCAAGCCCAATCCTGGCTCGGCGCGGATGGACGAGCGCGTGCTGCTCGATTCGGTCAGCCAGATCGTCCTGACCAACAAGAAACTGTTGAACCGGCTGGTGGCCACCGAGCATTTGCTGTCGACCGAGGCCGGACAGATCAACTTGCAACTTTCGGCCGTGCGCACCGACGCGCTGACCGGGCTGCCCAATCGCCGCGCCTTTGACGACGCGCTGGCTGGTCGCTTTGAAGAGTGGAATCGCAGCGGCGCTATCTTCTCGGTGCTGTTGTTCGAGATTGACTTGGAACATTGGTCGCACGCCGTCGGCACCACCGACGCCGCCAATGACCTGGTGCAGCGTGCCGCCCACGCCTTGGCCGGCACCATGCGCGACATGGACCAGATCGCCCGGGTCTCGGCCGATCGGTTTGCCATCTTGCTGCCGATGACCGCCTTGCACGACGCCACGCGCGCGGCCGAACGGCTGTTGGCCAACATTGGCCGCCAGGGAGTGTTGAAGGGGGATCAATCGATTGCGCCGCTGTCCTTTGTCGGCGTGGCCGAGATCGCCAGCAACGACAACCTGCGCTCGCTGCCGCGCCGTGCCGATACCGCGCTGGGCGTGGCCCGCGAAGCCTGCATGCCGGGCGGTTATTTTCACGATGGCCAGACTTGCCACCCCATCGTCCCGCAGTCGGCCTTGCCGTCACGCGGCGACGACTCGGGCGAAGCCAAGCTGACGGCCCGCACCCAGCACTATGCCCAATACGTGGCCGCGTTGAACGTCGATGCCCGCACCGACGTGCTGACCGGCTTGCCCAATCGCCGCGCCTTCAGCGACGAGTTGCGTCGCCGCGTGCAAGAAGCCCGGCAAAGCGGCCAGCCGTTGTCGCTGCTGGTCGTGGGCGTCGACAACCTGGCGCGGATCGGCAGCCTGCACGGCCAGGAAGCCATCGACCAGGTGATGCGCAAAGTGGCCCAGATCATCTGCGCCGCCGTCCGCGACAGCGACATGGTCACGCGCTATGGCTGGGAAGAATTCACGGTCATCCTGCCCGGCATCTCGACCGTCGAAGCCAGCCACGCCAGTCGGCGGCTGTTGTCGGCCTTGGGTTGTTGCGTGGTTGAGTTGGAAGAGATCGAAGTGGTCACGGTCACTAGCGGCATTGCGGAACTCGATGCCCAGGAAGACGCCAACAGTTTGGCGCGCCGCGCCGACGAAACACTGCGTAGCGCCCGACTGAGCGGCGAGAACACGGCTCGTTTCAGCAGCCCGACGCCCCCGGCGCCGCTCGTCAACCTCGGCACGCTCGGCGGCGATCCCGCGGCCGTGAATACCACCGCGCCGGTGGCATGACGGCGCGACCGTCGCAGTATCGACGCTTTAGCCCCCGGTCAATGACCGGGGGTTGCATTGGTACATGCTTCGGCCCCCGGTGACTCACCGGGGGCTAATAACATAAATCACGCAGCATCGTGGGGTGTGATTTATTCCGACTCGCCCAGCGTCTTCTCAAAGATGATCAAGTTGGCTTGCCGATCCGGATCCCAGCGGATGCCCACAATGTCGTACTGCTGTTCAATGGCCAGGTGCAACATTGGCCGGTGCTGGTTGTGGCACTCAAAGCGAACCGTCTCGTAGCCTTGCTGTGCGGCCCAAGAGTGCGCCGCGTTCATCAGTTGCGAGGCGATCCCTTGCCGCCGGCAATCGGGCAGCACGCCGAACAGCCAGCAAAAGAACACGCCGGGTTTCAACTCGAAGCCGGTGAAGAACCCGACCGGCTGCTCGTCCAGACTCGCGACAAGCTGCAGCACGTTGTGCCGCCCCAGAAAGCGACGGCGGAAGAACTCGACGTCATGCGGCGGGCGGAAGACTTGCCCGTACATTTGTGCGACCAGCGGAGTCTCTTCTGGTCCGACGACGTCGATCTTGGCGGTCGCCATGGTGGTGATTCCGTGCTGCCGAATCCAGGGTGAATCGCATTGTTGCCCGCCTACTTGAATCATCCGCCAAACCATCGGTCAGTTCAACCCGAAACTGCACACACGCCGCGAACTCAATCTTAGCCATTGGCGAGAGTGCTTCTCGATTCAATGAAGCGTTGGCATGTCTACCAAGCCGGTGGCTTTGCCACCGAGATCGGCGGCCGAGCCGCCGGCTTGGGGGAGTTAACGGTGGATACTCTTGAGAATTGCTCTAACGCCGCTCGAGCAGTTCGACAATCCGGTCCCGGCGATAGTCGAAGATCTGGTCCAGCGTCCGCCGCACCGACAAGACATGGGCCAGTGCGCCCAGCGGTCCCAGCGGCATTTCGTAATCCACCTCGTCGATCATTAATGTTCCTCCATCGACCGTGGTGAACTCGTGCAGGTGATGCCACCGCCGATAAGGCCCGCGCGTCTGGACATCGACAAATCGCTGGTTCGGTTCAAAGCAATCGATCCGCGACTGCCACTGGAACGGAATGCCGAGTAGGCGGAGCCGGTAGTCGATTAGCGTGCCGACCTGCATGACAATGAGGTCCGGCGTGGTGATCTGAAACCGCAGGAACCCCGGCGTGATCGCTTCCAGGTTGTGGGCGTTCGAGAAGAACGCGAACACATCATCGAGCGGGCGCTTGATGAGTTGCAGGCGTTCCAGACGATACGAAGCCGACATGCCGGGCACCTGTTCCACTGCGCCTTGAAAGGACCGCGCTCAGGTCGCCGCGCCTAGAATCTCGCCAAGCGCCCCCTCGAGCGTCGGGAACTGGAATCGATAGCCGGTCTGCTCGGCCACCCGCGGGACCACGCGCTGGGATCCCAGCAGCACCTCGGCAAACTCGCCAATGGCCAGCTTCAGTGCGAACTCGGGGGCCGGCATGATTGCCGGCCGGTGCAACGCGCGGGCCAACGTCTTGGTGAATTCGATATTCGTCACAGGATTTGGCGCCACGCCATTGATTGCGCCGCGCACCTGATCGCTTGTAGCCGCGTGAAGGAAGATGCCGACCAGGTCCGCCAGATGAATCCAGGGCATCCACTGTCGTCCCGAGCCCAGTCGCCCGCCAGCGCCCAGCTTAAACGGCAGCAACATTTTTGACAGCGCGCCTCCGCCGCGCCCCAGCACGATCCCGGTGCGTGGGTTCGCCACGCGCACGCCCAGTTTCTCGCCTGCGGCCGCCGACTGTTCCCACTCGACACAGACGTCGGCCAGGAAATCGTGCCCGGGCGACGAGGTTTCCTCGAGCACTTCGTCGCCGCGCGAGCCGTAGTAGCCCACCGCCGAGGCCGATACCAGCACGCGGGGCCGCGCCGTGGACGCCTCGATGCCGCGGACCAGGTTCGCCGTCCCCAAGGTGCGCGACTCGCGAATCCGCCGCTTCTTTTCCGCCGTCCAACGCCCCTCGGCCACCGAATCGCCGGCCAGGTGAAACACGACTTCGACGTCCCGCAGGGCCGCGGCCGGCAACGGCTCGCGCATCGGATCCCAGGCGAATGTTTCGGCCTGGGGAAACGCTTGCTTGGCGCGGGCCGCGTCGCGCGACACCACGACCACTTCGCCCAGCCGAGCCACGAGCGCCCGACCGATGAACCCCGTAGCGCCAGTTACCAACGCGCGCATCGTACACCTCACCACGTTCGCAACGCGCCGGGCGCGCCACGGCCATCATGTTCACTGGGCGTCGGCGCGCTCGAGCAGCTTGTGTTCACGCAGCCAATCGGTCAGCCGGTCGGACCACGCGGCCAACGCCGGGATGCTTTTGGCCAACCCGACGCCATGCTTGCCCGGCTCGTAAATATGCAGTTCGGCTGGCACCTTCGCCTTGCGCAAAGCCAGGTAGAACAACACGCTATTCTCGGGCACCACCGCGGCGTCGGCGTCGGTGTGGAACAGGAACGTCGGCGGCGTCTCGGGCGTGACGTGCTTGTGACTGGCGTAGAACTCGATCAGCTTCGGATCCTGTTCCGGACCCAGCAGGTTGTTCTGCGAGCCACGATGAACATAGTCGGTTCCGAACGCGATCACCGGGTAGCACAGAATTGCAAAGTCGGGGCGGCAACTGACCGCGTCGACCGGATCGCTGCTGTCGGTCTTGCCTTGATCGAAATGCGTGGCGGCGGTGCTGGCCAGGTGACCCCCGGCCGAGAAGCCCATCACGCCGACTCGCTTGGGATCGAGGTTCCATTGCTGGGCGCCGGCTCGTACCGTGCGCAGCGCGCGCTGCACATCGAGCATCGGCGAAGGCTGACGATAGCGCGGCGCCAATCGATAGCGCAGCACAAAGGCCGCGATCCCCTGCCCGTTCAGGTACTCGGCGATCTGCTTCCCTTCGTGATCGAGTGCCAGCCCGCCATAGCCGCCGCCCGGACAGACGACGACCGCCGTGCCGTTGGCCTTGTCCGCCGGGGGCAGATAGATCCACAACCCCGGCTTGTCGAGGTCTTCGCTGCCGACCGCTCCCGGCGCGCCGTCGGGCCAGAGCAAACGAATCGCCGGCATTTCGACCGGCGGCGCTTTGGGCTTGGCGGGAGCGGCGGGCTTGGCCGGCTCGGCGGCCGCGGCGAACGATGCAATGCACAGGCCGGCAAGGGCCCAGGCCCAGCGGCGAAGTCGATGGCTCATACAGTGGGTGCTCTCAAGCGGAATGTCAGGTTGTCGTGGGGCGACGAGACTTATGCCCTGCACGGCGGGAGCAATAGCCCCCGTCGACGCCGATTCTAGGTTACCGAAAGATTCAAAATCAATGAGTTATGCCGGGTCAACCCTGGCGAAGCCACAACAGGCTTAGGATAATGAGCCGGTATGGCGAAGCATTGGGCAGGTTGTCCCGGCGCTTTGCCGCGCGCCATCGACCCACCCCGCCGTTCGTCCCTCCCACCTTCTCACGCACGAGACCTTCGATGAAGCGATTTGCGCTGGCCCTAATTCTGTGTTGGTTGGCTTCGTTCGCGCTGGCCGGGCCCCCCCGGCTGGTCGTGGCGGTCAGCATCGATCAATTCCCCTACGACTATCTCGAGCGGATGCGGCCGCTGTTCAGTACCCAGGGGATGTTCCTCCGCTTCCTCAACGAAGGGGCGGTCTTTTCCAACTGTCACCACGCCCACGCCTTGACCAAGACAGGACCGGGGCACAGCGTGCTGCTGAGCGGCGCTTTTCCTGGTTCGACCGGCATCATCGACAACGACTGGCTCGATCGCTTTGCCAACGACGGCCGTGGCGCCAAGCTGTATTGCGTCGATGACAAACAGTCCGACTTGGTTGGCACGGTCGGCGCGGGCAAGGGCAAATCGCCGCGCAACATGCTGGTCGGCACGGTCGGCGATGTGCTGAAGCTGAGCGACCGCCGGCATCGTGTGTTTGGCGTGGCGTTGAAAGATCGAGCGTCGATTCTCATGGCTGGCCACGCCGCCGACGCGGCCTATTGGTTTGACTCGGCCAGCGGCAACTGGGTGACCAGCACCTATTACCGAAACGACTTGCCGTCGTATCTGCGCGTTTACAACGAAGGCGGCGCGGCTAAGGCCTATGCCGGCCAGACGTGGAATCTGCTCCACCCGGCGGGGCGTTACGTCCTGCACTACGCCGATGACGCCGTGTTTGAAGGGCAACTCGATGGCTCAGGCCGCGGCTTTCCGCACAAACTTCCCGAAGCCACGGACAAGAAATACCACGAGACCATGAGCACGTCGCCGATGGGCAACGACATGACCCTGGCCGTGGCGCGCTTGTTGATCGAAGCCGAGAAGCTCGGTCGCGGGCCGGGGATCGACTTGTTGTGCATCAACTTATCTTCAAATGACTATGTGGGGCACAAGTTCGGGCCGCACAGCCTGGAAGTCCAGGACATGACCTGTCGCACCGACTTGCAATTGGCCGAGCTGGCCAGTTTCATCGGACAGCAACTCGGCGATCGACCTTGGCTGATGACGCTCAGCTCCGATCATGGCGTGGCGCCGTTGCCCGAGTACGCGATCAACTTGCGGCTGCCGGCGTCGCGGCTGGGGAAGAACTATGTCCAGGTTCTGCAAAGCCGAGTCGAGCAAGCGCTTGAAGCCGAGTTCGGCGCCGCGCCAAAAGATACGCCCTACGTCCAGGACATCGACGACTCGTCGGTCTATTTGCATCTGAAACATCCGCAACTGGCCGGCGCGAAGCGCCAGCGTGCCCATGAAGTGGTCCGGCAGACGTTGCTCGACGACCCTGACGTGGCCGCGGCCTTCACGCGCTCGGAGTTGGCGTCGGCCGATTCGCTGTCGCCGTTGGCCGAGAAGTTCCGCCGATCGTTCAATTGGGAACGGAGCGGCGATGTGCTGTACGCTTTCCGTCCCTACGTGGTGTTGGGCGCGACGCCGGGCATGCACGGCAGCCCGTGGGCCTATGACACGCACGTCCCCTTGTTGTTCTGGGGACATGGCATCCGGGCCGGCAAGTTCACCGATCGGGTGTCGCCAGCCGCGATGGCCCCCACTTTAGCCAGCTTGCTGCGATTGCCAGCGCCGGCGGGCTGCGAAGTTGAAAGCCTGTCCCAGGCGATCCAGCCAGCGACCGATCAGGCTGCTGACGCGCCCGAGAATATCGGCCCGAAACGCAATAAGTGATTGCGCCGTCATTATTACCGCAGCAAACTGCTGCCGGGTTAACGTGCGCCATGCGCTAAGCTTGCGCTCGCTGGCGTCGACGATTCGCATCGCGTCCGATCCAATTTTGGTTCGTTTCTTACGAATCTTGTGTTATCTGTTCAGGGTTTCGCGTCATAACTATAGTGAACAGGAACTGTTGTTGACGTTCTGGTATCCAAAGGGCAGGTAAAACCAATCGACGGGGGCCGCGCCTGGGCAAGTCGCCTTGCGCGCCCCCTTATTGTCGATTGGCTGGAGATGTGTAAGTGGCCCCGAATTTCGATCCCTATCATGCCTGGCTTGGCATCCCGCAGGGGCAGCGTCCCCTGAATCTGTACCAACTGTTGGGACTGCAACCGTTTGTGTCCGAACCCCCCAAGATTGCCGAAGGGGCGGCCCGGCAATTGGCCAGGTTGCAACCTCACATGGCTGGTCCTCAAGCTGACCAGGCACAGCGTCTGGTGGCTGAGGTCAATCAGGCCAAGGCGACGTTGCTGGCCCCGGCCAGTCGCAAGCAATACGACACCGGACTGCGCGCGCAGTTAGGCATTGCCGAGCCCGCCGCCAAGCCCGGGCCAGCACCGGCCCCGGCGCCTGCTGCTCCAACCGCGCAAGCCGCGCCGGCCATGGCAGCGCCCGCCGTGGCCACCGCGATGGCCATGCCCGGCATGACCGCGCCGATGGCGATGCCCCAGGGTGGCTATCCTGGCGCCTCGGTCGCCATGCCGCTGGGCGCGCAACCGATGGCCCAGGCTGTCATGCCAGGCCAGCCGATGATGCCCGGTCAACCAATGATGGCGCCCATGATGGCGGGCCAGCCGATGATGGCCGCGCCGGCAATGGGCATGCCCATGCAAGCCGCGTCTCCATTTGGTGCCGCCACGCCGTCGGTTGGCCCTTCGTACAACACGATGGCGCGCCGTCGTCAGCAGTCGAGCTCGATGGGCCTGGTGCTCGTTGCGCTCTTTTTGCTGGCTGCTTCGGCCGGCGGCACGTACTACGTCTACAACCACACCGATCTACTGCAATCGCTCGACGGTGAAGCGGCGGGCGGCAACCAGCAAGCCAACGCCGGCGGCCCGGCCGGGCCAGCGCGCGAATACCACGACACCGGGATGGAGCCACCGGCTAAAACATCGCCAGCCACGACGCCGCGCGTGCCGCGCCGCCGTCCCGCGGATGATCCTCAGCGCGAGATGACGACCAAGGCGCCGCCGGCAAATCCCGACGCCATGCGCCGCGCCGAAGCAGCCAAGAATCGCCAGCCGGTCGAGAACGCCATGGCCTCGGCCATGAATGCCGACACGAGCGGAAAACCCAAGGCCATGACCTCGGTGCGCGAAGCGCCGACGCCCGAGGAAACCTCGTCGGTGACTCGCTCGCTGATCGCGGTGCGCACCGCCCTGGCTGAACACGCCATGGACCGCGCCCAAGAGAATCTGGACCTGGCCCTGGTCGAGGCCAGCTCGGCCGAGTCGATGGCCGCCGTCGAGCGGACCAAGCAGTTGGTCGAAGCGGTGACCCAGTTCTGGGTGGCCGCCGATGAAGGTTACAAGGGGCTGAAGGACAATGACGAACTCGCTTCGGCCACCACCAACGTCGTCGGCGTGGTCATCGAGAAGACCGACAAGAAGCTGACCATGCGCGTCGAAGGGAAGAACCGCGAGTTCTTCCGCGACAAGCTGCCGCCGAATCTAGCCCGGGTGTTGGCCGAGCGCTGGCTGGCCAAGGACGATCCCAACTCGCGAATGTTCCTGGCCGCGTTCATGGCCGTCGATCCCAAGAGCGACCTGGAACAGGCCAAGCAGTTGTTGCAATTGGCGGCCGCCGGCGGCGCCGAGGTGCGCGACCTGCCCGCCGAGTTCGACGCCATCAAGCGTTAGAGCAATTCACCCGGCATTCCGTCATTCCCGCGCAGGCGGGAATCTAGGCGTTGTGGCTAGCGAGCAGCATTCCTGCCCGCCGAGCAGGAAAAGAAAATCAACCACGACGGCACGACGAACACGACGTAAATTCAAATCGTCTTACGTCGTGCCGTCGTGGTCGAATTAAGCCCTCGGAGTGAGATCGAGCGCTAGCCGTCGTCGTGTATCAAAACACAACCGGTCCCACGGGCCCGCGCCGGGTGGCACCGATGGCTCGGCCATCGGTGTTGCGCAGCAACAAGAAACTCGAGGGGCACGCGCAACCCAAGTAGAAACTTGCCACTCCTGCGGGACGGCGCTCGAGGTTTCTTGTGGCCTTCGGCCACCCAGGTGCAAGCACCTGGGCCACCCACGGTAGAGCGGTGTCTTTCCGCACCGTTCCCTTCCAACCGAGCAGGAAAAGAAAATCGACCACGACGGCACGACG
Source organism: Planctomycetota bacterium (assembly GCA_018242585.1). Classification (NCBI taxonomy): domain Bacteria; kingdom Pseudomonadati; phylum Planctomycetota; species Planctomycetota bacterium. The sequence goes on along the minus strand of JAFEBQ010000001.1, from coordinate 108,853 downwards.
GTCACGACGTAGGATAACTTGGATTTACGTCGTGTTCGTCGTGTCGTCGTGGTCGAATTCACGCATTCAGAACACGACCGGTCCCACGGGCCCGCGCGGAATCGCCGATGGCGTTACCGGCGCGGTTGCATTCCCCGCAGGTTGCGCGCCCCAGCGGGCCAATAGCAACCCGACCGTTTCATCTCCCGGCGCCAGTTGGGCCGCCTGTTGCAAATGGCGCATCGCCTGCTCGCGCATGCCCAGCGCGCCGGCGTGATAGGCCAGCAGCAATCGCGCCGGCTCGTCATTCGGGTGTTCCTGCACCCATTGCTCCAGCGCCGCCAGGTGTTCGGTGTAGCGCGAGCTGACGTAGTAATCGCGATACCGGTTCAGCACCTCGGTCCATGACTCGGACGGCAACAAGCGCACCATCCGCCTCAGCGCGTCGGCGGCCGCGTCGTAACGCCGCAGGGCAAAGTGGCAGTGCATCGCCCATTGCTGAGCCGCGCCGTTGTTTGGCTCGGCGGCGAGCCACTGGTTCACCTCGGTTAGCGCCGCCTGGTAGTTGCCGGCGCGAAACTCGGCCACCACGCGATCGACCGCCCCGGGCGCTTGCGGCGTGAAGGCCGGCAGGGCGCTCCCCGGCACGCTCGACATCGGCAATGGTCCAATGCCCGAAATACCGTACGCCGCCGCGGTCGGGTTGGCCGATACCGGCACGCCCCCTGCGTAGGTCGGGCGATAGGTGTAGCCGTTCGGCCCCAGCGGCAGGATCTCGTGCCCCGTCGGTTGCGGCGCGGTCAGGGCCGCGCGGGCGTAGCCGCCGATCAGCGTGTAGGGCCCGAACGGATCGGGCGAAACGGGTCGATAGGGCGCAAAGCCAGTCGCCACTTGATTGGAGCCCCACGGCGCCACGCCGCCGACGGGACTGGCCGGCCCCGTGTAGACGGTCGAGCCGGTGGGCAACATCGGCCACGAAGGATAGACGGCCGGCGCTTGGGCGCTGGCGACGTTAACCACAAAAACGGTTGCCGTGAAGATCGCGATCAGTAAGCCAGCCAGTGCCGCGCGACGCATCGGATACCTCGCGTAAGCTTGAGCGACGAGAGAAGCTACCTTGGACAAGCCTCTCTTGGCATCCTACGGCGAGTTGGCGCGCAACGTCAAGCAAGCGTTGCCGAATCGTCAGTTCGATTACGTTCGCGTCACATTCAACAGCGCGGCGCCACCCCCAAGAACAAACAGCGCGCCACGTGAACAAGCTGCCCGGCGCGAGCGACAAACATCCCTCCCTTTCAGGGAGGGACTGAGGGAGGGTCAACGCGCCGCAGGCCAAGCGACCTCGCGCCAAGTGATGCGCGACCGAACAGTTCTGAAGGGCCGCTCTAAAGCGCTTCTCGCCAGGTTCTAGCGTCTGGGTGGCACGCCCGTCCTTCGGGCGTGGGGAAGCATGTACCGCCCCCGATATTTGATGGGCGATTCCCCACGCCCTGCGCTGCGCTTGGGACGTGCCACCCCCGCTACCGTCTCTTGAGAGCTGCTCTAGTACCAGCCCATGCCCCAGCCACCGTAGCCAGCGCCGTAGCCGCCGTAGTAATAGCTCGGGTAATAGCCGTAGCCATAACCACCGTAGCCGCCATAGTACGACGAGTAGCCGTATGCCGGCGTGTAATATGCGCCATAGCTATACGGCGAGTAGTAAGCGCCGTAGCCGTACGCGGGGTAGCCACCGTAATAGCCGCCCCCACCGCCGTAGTACCCGCCCCCTCCATAACTACTCGAGCAACCACCGCCGTAGCAGGCGTACCCGCGACGATGATGAAAGGCGCTAGCCGTCGAGACCATTGCGACCAGCACGACCACCGTCACCAGAGCCAAAGCAACTCGACGCATCGTCAGTCTCCCTTGCCAATGAATGGGCGTCCCGTCTGTCCGGTCCCCGCGCCCACATCGTAGTCTCACGGCAACCCAGGAATCCAGCATTTTCCGGCTGACCCATTGCGAAAAGCCGGCGAAAGGGCGGCGGCGAGGGATCAATGTCGGAGCTCACCCGACAGCCATCGAGCCGCGGCTACTTGCGCGTTCCAACAACGCTTGGGTCGATGTCACCCGCGCGATTGTGCCAGCGGCGTTTCAGTATTCCAAGTTGGCACCAAACTCGGGTATTTTCCCAGCCTCGACTTCTTGGCTCCACTTATCCAATCGCCCACCGTGCAGTTTCCAGAATCTCCTGCATAGCTCGAAATAATCTAGGACCGCCTTTCGTTCTCCCTTCTCAAGTAGATCTTTAGCCAGGCTCATATTTGGGCCAAACGAATTCATTTGGGGCGAGCCCAGGCTATTACCTGATTCAAGCAAATACTTCTTGGCTTCGTCTATGCGTCCATCACGGACTGCGATACGGCCGAGCACTAGATTTGCGTCCTGCACCGCATTGCCATAGTTCCAATTCCGTTTGAACTCTGGCAAGAAGTCGATCAACTCATTCGCGTACTTCTGAGCATTTTCGATATTGCCAACGACAAAACTCTGTTTGGCAGCATCGTTCAGGGCGTAGAATCGTTCTTCTGGAGTCTTTGCCGCTGTCAACTCTTCCAACGATCGCCGAAGACGTTGTTTCGGGGAAATCACGTCTCCACACCCCGTGAGCACGACAAGAAGGCTGGCAAAGATCGTGGCGAAACGGATGGCCACATTATGATTCATAATGTTTTATACCCCTCGGTCGATGTGACGCGATTCAAGAAAATAAATCGGGACGCCGATGCCAGCCCAGTCTACAGGCATCCGCTGCTTGAGTTGAAATTCACTGAAGCAACTAACTCCGCCCGGCGTGACTCACCAACGCAGGTTAGCCTAGCAGTTTTTTTCGCTGACTTCGGTTTGATCTCAACGTAGTTCTGTGATCCGCTGGAAATGGCCGAATGGCCGGTAACATCTCGACCCTCCCCCCTGCCCCTCCCTGAAAGGGAGGGGTGTTTGTCGCGCGTGCCTCTTTGCCTGGCGAAGATGGTTGCGTTTCTCGCACCTGCTGCCTGCGCCAAGGGGTGCGCAGCATCATTTGTGCGTCGTTACGGCGCTTCTTCAGCCAGGACCTGGTCCCGGGCGCGTAGCACGTCATCGACGATCGACACCATTCGCTCTTCGTCGGTGAACGGGGACAGGACGTAGCTTTTGAGCGCCGCTATCGGCGTGCCGAAATCGGACTCGCGGTAGCAGTCGGTCATCGACAGCACCACGCCCCGCCCTTCGATCGCCGCGGCGTTCACCCGCTCGAACACGCGGCGGTTGAGCCGGTTGTATTCCAGCAGCGCCGCCTGCGACTTGCGATCCGATTGCTCGCGATCCTTGATGCTGAACGTGTCGACGTCGTTAGGGTAAACGCGAAACAGCGTCACCGGGCCGACGTTTTCGCCATTGAGCACCGTCAGGTTCGGATGCGCCTCGAGCCGCTCGCGCAGCACCTCGGCCATTTCGACCGCGTGGCCCAGCAACGTCCGCAGTCCTTCCTTGCCGAACATCAGCAAATTGCCCAGCGCCGCCATCGGCCCCGCGCCGCTGCGGCTGGTCTCCAAGGTGAACATGCCCGGATGGTGATGCCCCGATTGGAACAGGTAGGGCATCTCTTCGCGGCGGCGCGAGATGTGTTTCAGGTCGCTGGCCTGGCGAAACAGGATCAGCGACGAAATGTACGGCGCGTAGCCGGTCTTGTGGAAGTCGATGCCGATCGAATCGGCTAGACCCAAATGATGTATCCGCCGATGGGCCGCCGCCAAGGCCCGCACCGTGCGGCCGCGGAAGCCGAGTTCGTTGCGGACAAAGTCGTAATCGTTGAACACGCTCCAAGCCCAGCCGATCACGGCGTCGGCATGGACGTGTGGCCGATAGGCGAGCGAATAGTCGGTGACCAGACGGTCGCGCAGATCGACGATCTGTTTCAGATCATCAATACCAAAGGCGTCGGTCGAGCCCATGGTGGCGACAATCGCGGCCAGGTGCTCGCCGCCGGCCAGCGACTCGCGGGCCAGGGCTTCGAGCGCGTCGAGGTCGACGGCGTTGTCGTGCTTGCTCGGCGCTAGTCGTACATTGTCGTGACCGATGCCCAGCCAACTGGCCACGTTGGTAACCGAGTAGTGACTGCTTTTGGAGGCCAGCACCACCGGCCGGCCGTAGATGCCCCGCTGAATCGTGTCGGGCAGGGCCTTTTCGAGCCCGACCTTCACGGCATAGAGCATGGCCCCCGTGCCGCCAAAGGTGAACGCCCCGCCGACCTGATCGGGATCGAAACCCACCAGGTCGGCCGCGATGGCAATGGCCCGGGCCTCGGCGGCCGAGACGCCGTGGCCGCTTTCGTCGCTGCACAAGTTCGGGTTGTACGTGCTGGCCAGCAACACGCCGATGATCCCGGCCAGCGACGGAGGCGGGATGACGTTGATCTGGCTGAGCGGATGCCCCCAGATGTAGAGCCCTTCAAGATGCTTCACCAACTGGCCGATGCACTCTTCGAGCGGCAGTCCGGCGTCGGTCATCCGCGCGTGCAAGGCCGCGCCAAAGTCGGCCGGCGTGGGCTGCCCCAGCAGGGGCGACTGGGACTTCAGCCGATCGACTTCGTTCAGCGCGCGGAGGATCGAGAAGACCACATACGCGTCGTGAACCGGGTCGGAAACCGGCTGGGGGAACTGCTTGCGCAACCCGGCCAAAAGTTCCTGATAGCGCGGCTGCGCGGCGTGCTGATCGTGCATGGCGTGCCGACCTTTGCTCGATCGTGTGCGGCGCGACGGTTCAGTGCCGCAGGTGCGCGGCGGCGATGCGACCGCCGCGAGTGTTCCGCAGATTTGCAGTTTCCGCAGTAATACAGTCGCTTAGCGATCGCGTCCGCGACCGCCACGGCGCGAATGACCTCGGCCGCCGCGACGACCGCCACCGCCACCGCTGTTCGGGTTCTTGGCCCGCGCTTCCAGATTGGCGTCGACCAGCATGCCGATCGCTTCGTCCCAGGACGGAATGCCGCGATGCTCGACGCGAATGTCGCTGTCGTCGTCCTCATCGTGGCCGTCCTCCTCATCGTGCTCGGCGGCGGGCCGGCTGGCGCGGTAGGGAGTATCGTGCAGATCGTCCTCGTCGTCGGCCAGCGCATCGTCGAGCCGGTCGGGAGTCCGCGCTTCGCCGCGCGGGGCGGCGGCGCCCGAGCCTTCCTCGCGTCCACGACCACCACGGCGACGTCGGCGGGGGCGACGGCCGCGATCGCGCGAGCCTTCCCCGTCGGACGAAGCGGGCTGGGCCGGAGCGCCGGTCAGCTCGTCGAAAATGTCGTCTTCTTCCTCGAACTCGCGACCGCGATCTTCGTCGTGCCCACGTCCGCCATCGTCGTCCAGTCGGGCCATCGACTCGTCGGCATCACCGTGACGATCTTCGCGAGGATAGTCGTCACCGCTGGGAGAATCGCCACGATGCGAACCTTCGCGACGGCCGCCTTCACTACGGCCGCCTTCACTACGACTGCCTTCACTACGACTGCCTTCACTACGACTGCCTTCACTACGACTGCCGCGGCGTCCACGACGACGACGGCGACGACGGCGAGGTTCGTCCTCGCGTGACGGGCGTGATTCGTCGCCCGGGCCGGCTTGGCCTAGCCCGCGTTCGGCTTCCACGTCGACGATTTCGGCTTCGATGATCGTCTGATCGTCGAATAGCTCGTCGTCCTCTCGCGAGTCCGAGACAGGTTGCGACTCGGGACGTGCCGCGCGTTCGTGGTCGTCGCGACCGCGGCCACGGCGGCCTCGACCACGACGACCGCGCCCTTGGCGCTCGCCACGATCATCACTGCCGCGCGATTCACCGCCGCGACCTTCGCCGCCACTGCGAGCTTCACTGCTGCGAGCTTCATTACCGCCTCGACTATCGCCGCCACGGCCGCCATCGCGATTGCCATGTCGGCCGCGTCCCCCGTGGCCGCCACGTTCGCCCTGTTCGGTACGAGAACCCTGCTCGGTACGAGAGCCTTGCTCGCTCCGTTCGCCATACGAGTTGCCGCCGCGTGATTCGCGATCGCCTTGCCCTTCGCGACGGCGCTGCTCGGACGAGCGCTCGCGGCGCGACTGGTCATCGCGCGCTTCGCGGGCGGGTTCAACCTCGTCGGCAAAGCGCTCGCGCACCGGCTCACTGCTTGTCTTTGCCGTCGGCGCGGGGGGAGCGACGGGTGTCGGCGGCGCTGGAGGTGGATCGATCCCCAGGTTCACCGCCACGCCGGTCCAATTGGCCGCGCGCTTGGGCCGCGGCGCGGCATGGTGCTCGCGACGAGGCGCGGGCGTCGGTTCCGGGGTCGGTTGGGCGGACGGAGTGCTAGCGGGTGGCGTCTGCGCGCCGAGTTGGTCGGCCAGCGACTGCCAATGGTTGGGCTGATCGGTCATGAACTGTTCGAGTCCGTGCGAAGGTGTTCTGTCTCGGTGGCGGCGCGGCCTGTCGCAACTCGACGGCCTTGGGCAGCTCACCACCCTGGGGCATTATACGGGGCGCGGCACATGCTGTGAAGTTGGCTGCCGACAGCAGGTTAAGGCACGCCGGAATCGACGCTCGCCGGGTGTCACCGGCCCGATTGAACTTGGCCGGTTTTGCGATTCCGACCTAGAATTGGGGTGTCGCGCGCCAGGGCGATTCAGGCGGTTTTGCCGATCCCAGCCGGCTTCGCCGAAACGAATCGGCCGACGCCACGTCCGGCCGGGCCCGATTGGCGTGCGCGAATCTTTGGCGATCAAGGAGCAACCACGATGGGTTCCCAATCGTCCCAGCAGCGCTCGGGCCACGAGCAACCGATCGAGGACGTCGAGGTCCGCGGCCACATCATCGACAGCCTGATCCTGCCCAAGGTGCTGGACATCATTACCAGCTCGGGGGGCTCGTTCAGGATCAAGCAGATTTCGATCGGCCAGGCGCGCAACGACCCCAGCGTGGCGCTGGTCGAGGTCAAGGCGCCGACCGAAACGCGGTTGCGTGAAATCCTGGCCCAAATCTCCGATCACGGCGCCGTGCCGACCACGTTGCAAGACTGCCGGCTGGTCGAAGCCGACATGGACGGCGCGTTTCCAGAAAGCTTTTACAGCACCACGAACCAGCGCACCCAGGTGCGCCTGGAGGGGCACTGGGTCGACGTGGCCGATCAGGAAATGGACTGCGGCATCGAAGTCGACGCAGCGGCCGGCACGGCCCGCTGCGTGGCAATGACCGACGTGCGGCGCGGCGAGGGAATTGTCGTCGGCCATGCCGGCGTCCGCGTGCTGCCCGAGGAGCGCGACGCGCACCGTCCGATGTTCGAGTTCATGGCCAGCGAAGTCTCGACCGAAAAGCCGAAGGGTTTGGCTATCCGCGAGATCGCGCGCGAATTGTTGCGTGCCCGCGCCGAAGGGGGCAAGACGCTGTTGGTCGGCGGCCCGGCCATCGTCCACACCGGCAGCGTGCCGCACCTTTGCAAGCTGATTCGCGGCGGCTATATCGACAAGCTGTTCGCCGGCAACGCCCTGGCCACCCACGACATCGAGCACGCCCTGTTCGGCACCAGCCTGGGCGTGCGGCTTGATCAAGGGCACTCGGTCGAGATGGGGCACGAGCACCATTTGCGCGCGATTAACCGCCTGCGTCGCATCGGCGGCATTCGCCAGGCCGTCGAGCGCGGTGTGCTGACCTCGGGCATCATGTACGAATGCGTGAAGAACGACGTCGATTTCCTCTTGGCGGGCAGCATTCGGGACGACGGCCCCCTGCCCGACGTGATTACCGACACGCTCGCGGCTCAGCGCGAAATGCGCCGCAGGGTCCAGGGGGTGACGCTCTGCTTGATGATCGCCACCACGTTGCATTCGATTGCCGTCGGCAATTTGCTGCCCGGCTGGGTCAAAGTGGTATGCGTCGACATCAACCCTTCGACGGTCATCAAGCTGCGCGATCGGGGCTCGTTCCAAACCGTGGGGCTGGTGACCGACGTCGAGCCATTCCTACGGGCGCTGGTACAAGACGTCGAATCGCTGGCCGCTGAATAGTAGACACTGAAATCATCTTGGCGAACGAGTTAGCCGTGCCGACAGATTTTACTGTGAAAACCACGCCGACCATCCTGATGTGTCCCCCTGATTTCTTCGGGATTGAATACGAGATCAATCCTTGGATGAGTCGCGCGCGGCAGGCCGATCGAACCGTGGCCTTTGGCCAATGGCTCAGGCTGCGCCAACTGCTTGAGCAAGTCGGCGCCACGGTACACGCGATGGAGCCGGTCGCGGGCTTGCCCGACCTGGTCTTCACGGCCAACGCGGCGATGGTGTTTCGGCGAACCGCGGTCCTATCCCACTTCCGGCATCCACAGCGCCGGGGGGAAGAGCCGTACTTCGACGCCTGGCTGGCGAAGCAAGGCTTCCGCGTGGCGCGAGCGCCGGATGACGTGTTCTTCGAGGGGGCGGGCGACGCGCTGTTCTGCGGCGACACGCTGTTCGCCGGCTATCGCATTCGCAGCGACGCCCGCGGGCACCAGAGCATTGGCCAAATGATCGGCTGCCGCGTCATTCCGCTGGAACTGGTGAGCGACTACTTCTATCACCTCGACACGTGCTTTTGTCCGCTGCGGCCGGGCCTGGCGCTGTACTACCCGGGCGCGTTCGATGCCTATGGCCTACAGGTGCTCGCGTCGCTGATCCCGGAGTTGATCCCCGTCGACTTGGAAGAGGCCCGGCGATTCGCCTGCAATGCGGTCGTGGTGGGGCAATCGGTGATCACCAACTCGGGTTGTCCCAAGCTGCACGGACAATTACGCGCCGCTGGGTTCGAGCCTTACGAAACGCCACTCGACGAGTTTGTCAAAGCCGGCGGCAGCGCCAAGTGCCTGACGCTGCGGCTCGACGGCGAAGAAGCGGCCAGTTGGAAGTACTCGCCAGCCGACGCGGCTTGATGAAGCCTCTAGAGCGCGTCTCGCGACATTCTCGCGTCTGGGGTGGCACCGATGGCTTGGCCATCGGTGTTGCGCAGCAACAAGAAACTCGATGGGTACGCTCAACCCAAATGGAAACTCGCCACCCACGCGGGACGGCGCCCGAGGTTTCTTGTGGCCTTCGGCCACCCAGGTGCAAGCACCTGGGCCACCCACGCCACAGTGCTCCGAGAACTGCTCTCAACGAAACGACCCAGGGACGGCTGTCCCTGGGTCGTTTCGTTTGTTTCGTCTGCTCCAGCAACAGCGAAGTCGTCGCTTACTGCGGCTGGTTGTCGAGGATGAAGTTGTAGTTGTTGGCCACGTCGAACAACGGGCGGTAAGGTCCGTTGTGGACGCCATCGCGGCAGCGGCCCGGGTAGAACACCAAGCTGGCCGACAAGCCGAAGCTCTCTGCCATCTGATTCGACGTGCCACCTTGCGACGGGATGATGTAGTTGAAGCCACCGACCAAGTCCCACTGGTTGCTCAGCGGCACGCGATAGTCCGAGCCGATGACACCCGCCGTGCGAGTCGTGTTGGTATTGCCGTACATGCCGCCGGTAAAGCCGCCCCACAGCCGGGCCTGGCCACCGGAAGCGAAGTTCTTGCGATAGAAGAAGGCGTTGATCGGCAGCGGGCGCACGCGCTGGTTGGCCGTCGCGCCGCCGTTGGTGAACGTCTGGTTCAGGCCTTGCGTGCCGGCGGCCCCCCAGTAGCCGATTTCGTGGCCGTTCGCGCCGATAATGCTCAGCTCGTACCGCATCTGGGTCAGGTTGGAGTTGGTGTAGTAGTTGTCGTTCAGGTAATCGACCACCACGCCACCTTGCCAGCCGCGGCCGTAAAAGGCGCGATGGAACACGCCGAGGGTGAAGAACGCTTGCTTGCGCGAGTCGCCGTTGATCATGCCGTTGGCCTGGTTGCCACTGAGGCTGGTGTCGACGAACTGGCCGCCGACCTGATAGCCGATGCCGCGGCGGTGCCAGAGCACGTCGCCCAAGTTGGCGCCGGCGTGAAAACCAAAGTTACCGTTGCGCCCCAGGTCGACCGGGTTCTTGAAGGCTTGCGGGCCGCTGAAGATCGACAATTCATTGAGCCACGACAGCAGGCTGCACGGATGGAACCGTTCGCAGGCCATCACGTCGTACCACTCGCCGCTACGACCGCACATCGGGCAGCGGCCGTCGCCGTAAGGGCCCGCGTTCCATGGCTCGAACCCTTCGTCGTCGTAGCCCATGTCCGGGCCGTAGGGCATGTCGGACGGGTAGTCCCCTTCGTAGACTTCAGCGCCCGGTTTGCTACCAGGGATCGGCGCCGGCACGACTTCGTCTTCGGCAAAGGGCAACGTGCGCGCGACCGAAGTCAGCGCCGGGCGACGGCGATAGTTCGACGCCATCGGGCGTTGTTGCCACGGGGACACCGATTGTTGGAAGGCCGGTTCGGTGTCGAAGTAGGTGTTCTCGTCGGCGTAGCGCGACGGTTCGGGAGCATAGTGAGCGGTCGGGCGGACCGCTTCGTCATAGCTGTCGATCCGCGGACGTGCCCGCAGCGAGGCGCGCGCCGGGGCCCAGCCATCGGATGAAGACCCCTGCCCCAGCGCCGGCGCCGTGGTGACCGCCAGTGCCGCTAGCACCAGAGCTACCAGTTTGCTGCCACCCGCCAATCGCAGTTGCACGTTCATCGCGTATTCCCTTTCCAAAATGGCCCGGCGCGCAAAACCCAGCGCCGGATTTTCCACCCTGGTTATCGGAAACTACGCGACCGGAACTTTCAGGAAAATCGTTAAACTTTGAACGGTATACCCGAGGCCCGCAGAGTCCCTATTTTCCTGGCTGGGCGTGATAGCAGTGCGGTGTGCGTCGCGGCAGTTAGAACGCCAGCAGATGCCTGGTAGGGTGCCCTATGGGCACCAAATCATCGTCGTCAGCTAGCGGGGGGCGGTGGGGCGACGCGAGAAGTTTGCACGGTCAGTTCAAACGACTCGATTGGCTGTGCCCAAGTGACAACTCAAGATGAATTGCTCGTTGTTAAACCTACCGCAACGGCTTACCGTGTGCGATATGTAGCGAGGGCCACAAGTAATGTGCATGGTTATCCGTATTCTCATCGATTGCGATCTCAAGTGATCACTGATCCGTACGAGTCTGCCCTGCTCTATTACGGCAGCCTGCATCATCTTGACGCTGAGTGCCTCGCGGAAAACGGCATTGTCGACGCGTACAACAATCTTCTCCCCTCACTCCAGCAATTTGTGTCGCAGCCCACAACTATCACGGAGGTTGATGACGAACGAGGATACTCGGTGAAATATCGTGACAAGACATTCCAGGTCTATGACGCGATAAACGAGAGCGTCCACACCTGGGGCGCAGCCACATTTGCATTCTTCGCGATCGTTAACGATCAGTTGACGACGTCCGACCATCGCCTCTACGCGGTTCTTGGTGGCGAGTTCCTATCAGCCGTCTTTCTCACGAGCGCTCAAGCTGAGGCCGCAACAGCAACACTTCGTAACAGAGTCGAATGGCCGTACCTCCCAACACAGGTTCCGCCGTATTTCGGTCAGTATCATTAGACCTGCCCCATAGGTCCGGCTTCAGCCTGACGATATTGTGCGTGCGAGTCAATTGACAGCTCTCTCTCGCAATCGGCGACCACGATGATGTCAGGCCAAGGCCTGACCTACGAACTGCGCGCGGATCAATCCGCGGCATTCGAGTTTCAAGCGTCATTCCCGCGCAGGCGGGAATGACGGAATCGACTAGCAAGGATCAGCGTTGGCGCCCCTGGCGGGCGCGGTTTGAACTACACCCTTCTCCCGGAGGGAGAAGAGTTTGCGCGCGCCCAGTGATGATGGATGGTTTCGTCAGTTGTCAGTTGTCAGTTGTCAGTTGCACTCCACGGCAATGCCTTCCACCACTGACAACGGACCACTGACCACGGACAAAAAAGCACCCGGCCACAAATTCCCTTTCGCGTCGGCGCTGGTTCTGCGACCATCCCCCCTTAGTACGCCGGTCCGAAGGGTGTCGAAACGCTCGAAACGGAGCATGCGCTGGCACGGACGCCCCCAGACTTGTCAGACGAAACCACAGCCCTCTGCCGCCCGGATCGTTCTTGTTCCGCACGCGCGGTACCGGCTGCCTCCTTCACCGGAGGCACGGCCTGACACACCCTTCGCAACGCCGCTGGAAGTGACGTCCCAGCGAATCGTTGAGATGCCGGAAACGACCGCGGCCTGTTCAGGTCTCGACGATGCGGGGGCACCGCGTCGGGCGAGCATAAGCCACCCGAAGTTGGAGGTGGACACGACAGCGCTGACGAGGCGGAATGTGTCCCAGCGAGCAGGCGTCTCCGACAGCACGCAGCCGCAAACACGCGCGGCAGTCGGGGGCGACATGCGAGCGCTCGGGTGCTCGGGCCTTTGGCCCGTGAATCTGAGCGCACCACTAACCAAGCAAGAACAGTCGCCTCCTCCGGGGGACGCCTGCCGCGAAGTCGCTGGCGGCGCAGCCGCAACATCCCAGGCGGCGCTGCGCGCGGATCGGTCAGTGGTCAGTGGTCCGTTGTACCCGGGCATCGGAAACTTGAACCGCAAAGACGCAAAGGGCGCTAAGGAAGGCAAAGAGCATTCGACCACGACGACACGACGGACACGACGTCGGAAAAAAAGTTACGATTCGCCGAAACACGCAGGTGGACTTGCGGCCCTCCAACTAAACATCCTTTGTCTCCTTTGCTCCCCTCTTCCCTGCCGATTTCTTTGCGTCCTTTGCGTCTTTGCGGTTCAAACTGCTGCCGCATTTCCGGCGTCGCGCCCGTCGTGTCGTCGTGGTCGAATGCTCTTCGTCATGCGGATTTCGTCATTTCCTAACTCTGTGTCCTCTGTGCCTCTGTGGTGAAGTCTGCCTTGGCGTCCTTTGCGCCTCTGCGGTTCAATCTGCCGCCGTATTTCCGACGTCGTGTCGTCGTGGTTGGACTTCCATGTCTTAGAGAGAGGCGGCGCGGACCCTCATCCGGCCTTCGGCCACCTTCTCCCGGAGGGAGAAGGGTTGGCGCGCGCCAGGTGATGATGGATGCCCGTTGCCTTTGTAGAGCGGCACTGCAGGCTAATCGCTAATCGCTTCCGCCAGCAACTGACCACGGACAACTGACAACGGACCACCAACTCAAACCGCATCCAGGCCGCGGGTCAGGTCGTCGCGCAGGTCTTCGAACGCTTCCAAGCCGACGCTCAGACGGATCAGCCCGTCGCCGATGCCGGCGGCCGCGCGGGCCGAGGCTTCGTAGCTGGCGTGCGACATCGTGGCCGCGTGTTCGATCAACGATTCAACGGCTCCCAGGCTGACCGCCAACTGGAACAGTTCGACCGTGTCGATCAACCGGCGGGCCGCGTCGAGGCCGCCGGCCAGGTCAAAGCTGAGCATCGCGCCGAAGCCTCCCTGCATTTGCCGGGCGGCAATCGCGTGGCCGTGGTGGTCCTTCAGACCGGGGTAATAGACACGGGCCACCTTGGGATGGGCCGCCAGAAACTCGGCGATCTTCTGCGCCGTGCGACATTGTTCGAGCACGCGCAGTTCCAGCGTCTTGACGCCACGCGAGCACAAAAATGCCTCCAGCGGTGCCATCACCGCGCCGGTCGCATTCTGGACGAAGTACAAGCGCTTGAACAGCTCGGCGTCCTTGACGACCAGCGCGCCGCCGAGCGCGTCGCTATGGCCCCCCAGGTACTTGGTCGCCGAGTGCATGACGATGTCGATGCCCAGCTCCAGCGGCCGGGTCAGCACCGGCGTGGCGAAGGTGTTATCGACGGCGGTCAGAATCCCGCGCTCGCGCGCGAACTGCGCGCAGGCCGCCAGGTCGGTAATGCTGAACAGCGGATTGCCCGGCGTCTCGATCCAAATCAACTTGGTTTCCGGCTTGATCGCCTGCTTCAAGATGCCAGGCACGTTGGTCGGCGCGTGAGTGACCGTCACGCCGGCCCGATTGCAAATCTTGTTCAACAGCCGGAACGTCCCGCCATAGATGTCGGTGCCGGCCACGATGTGATCGCCCGCTTCGAGCAGCATCGTCACACAATGAATGGCGGCCATGCCCGACGCGAAGGCCAGCGCGCCGCAGCCCCCTTCCAGGGACGCCAGCGTGGTCTCGAAGTTCTTCCGCGTGGGATTGCCGCTGCGCGAGTAGTCAAACTCGCCCCATTCGCCTGGCGCTGGTTGCACGAACGTCGTGGCCAAGTGAATCGGCGGCACGACCGCGCCGGTCTGCGGATCGGCCTGTTGGCCAACGTGAATCGCTCGGGTGCGGAACTGCATGGCGGCCTCGTGGAGCAAAGCGGTGGTGAAGCGCGGCGTGGGTTAGCGCCGTTCGAGCGCCTGGGCCAGGTCGGCCAGCAAGTCGTCGGTGTCTTCGATGCCGCACGACATGCGAATCATATTGTCGGGTATACCGTAGCGCTGGCGTTCTTCGACCGGCAGCTCGAAATAGCTCATCACCAGCGGCTGTTCGACGAGCGATTCGACCCCGCCCAGGCTGGGACCGATCCGCGGAATGCGCAGGGCGTCGACCACATCGGCCGTCTGTCGCCAATCGGCGTCCTTGACCGTGAACGTGATCAGGCCGCCATAGCCGCGCATGGTGCGGCGGGCTTCTTCGTAATACTTGTGGGTCGGCAAGCCTGGGTAATAGACCCGCTCGATCCGCGGGTGCTCGGCCAGATACTCGGCCACCGCCAGACCGTTCTGGTTGTGCCGCTGCATGCGCAGCTCGAACGTCTTGAGCCCGCGCTCGAGCAGGTAAATATTGTGCGGCGAGTTGACCGCCCCCAGAATGCCGCGCAGCTTGCGGATCGGTTCGAGCTTTTCGGCCGAACCGATAATGCACCCGGCCAGCAGGTCGTTGTGCCCGCCCAGATACTTGGTCGCCGAGTGGAGCACATAGTCAATGCCGGCGGCCAGCGGGCGAATGTTATAGGGCGTCCCCAGCGTGGCGTCGATCAGAGTTTCGACGTTCCGCCGGCGACCGACGGCGACGAAGCGTTCGAGGTCGACCACGCTCAGGTGCGGATTGGTGGGCGACTCGCTGACCAGCAACTTGGTCTTGGGGGTGATGGCCGCTTCCATGGCGTCGTAATCCCCCATCGGCACTTGCCGGGTGACGACGCCGAACCGCGACAGATGCTTCGAGCAGAACTCGCGGCTGCGGTGGTAACACTCGTCGAAGAAGATCACCTCGTCGCCTGAGTTCAACTTGGCCATCAGCAAGCCGACGATGGCGGACATGCCGCTGGCGAACAACAGCGCGGTTTCGCCCCCTTCGAGGGCGGCCAGCTTGCGCTCGACGACCTTTTCGCTGGGATTGCCATAGCGGCCGTATTCTTCGCGCTCCTGCTTCTGCTCGATGAAGTCGATGACCGATTGCGTGTTCGGAAACGTGTAGGTCGAGGTGCAGAAGATGGCGTCGGTGATGGCGTTGCCCGGCTTTTGGCGGGCCTCGCCGGCGTGGACGGCAAGCGTGGACTGGCCACCCTTGGCGACGGGTTCGCCGGCGGTGGGCTTGGAACGGCTGGTCATCGAGAATCCCCTTGGTCAAACAAGTGTCGGGCGTCGGTCCAACGGGATTGCTCGAACAGCGCGTAAAAAAACCGCGACTTCACTCGGTGTTTGGACGAGCAAAGCGCGGCACGCTTGGTTCAAGTTAATCGTCGTCGAGGCGTAACCAATTCGACGCGCGAACGGGCAATGGCTTCGACAGACAATGGCACTTTAGCAGTCTTGGCTGCAAGCGGCCGCAAATCCCACTAGCGCCTATCCTAGCCGTAGTTCGCCGGCCAATCAAGGAGCCAGGATTCGCGGCGATTCGTTTGCTTGGCAGATAATTCGACCACGACGACACGCCGGGCACGACGCCGGACAGGGGTTTGTCGGGCGCGTACATGAAGAGAAAACGTCTACCTCGCGCGCGGTGAACACCCCTCCCTGTCAGGGAGGGGCTGGGGGAGGGTAAAGGCGCTGCAAGCCGAGAACCATCGCAGTCAGTGGTCGGCGAGTTGCGCCATGATGTTTGGCCTGCGACGTATTTACCCTCACCCGGTTCGCTGCGCTTCCGACCTCTCCCTGAAAGGGCGAGGTGTTGCGGCCTGCGCCGCAAATGGTGCTTGCGCTGTTGGTGGCCGTTTTGTGACGTACTCCTAGCCTTTACGTCGTGCCGTCGTGGTCGAATTCCTGCCTGACCTGCGGCTCGAAGGCTTGCCGTCAACTCTTTGACGTGGGCGGCGCACCTTTGCGCTGCTTCCAGGCGCTCAGACAGCGCCGTTCCGCATCGCCGCCTAAAATGCCGCCGATGACGAACAATGCAATTGCAGAAATAAGTAGAACGACGGCCGGCCAACCAAACGAAAAGTAGGCCAGTGCGATCGAACCGCCCACGGCGACAATACCGGCGAGCAGACTAATCAAGCACCATCGTTGCAGTCGGCGAACCTTTGGATCGTCGCTCGGCCAGTGCAGGGCCGCAATTGCCTGAAGCATGCACACGAAGACCCACCCGATGATCTCAAGCACTGCGTCCATGACGACCCATTCTAACCGACGAGTCGCGACTATCCCAAGATTGCTCCCTGCCTTTACGTCGTGTCCGTCGTGCCGTCGTGGTCGAATTCCTGCTTGCACGGCGGCTGGAGTGAGTGCCAGGGCCAACTCTTTGACGTTGGCAGCGCACCGATCAGGTGCTCGGAGAGCACCCTACAAAAGAAGTGTCGACTTTGCCCTCGTGGTCGAAATTCCCAACCGACGATCGGCCTGAAGCCTGGCGAATCGCCTAGAGCATCGCGGCGGGGACGGGTTCGGCTTCGAAGGCCGCCACGTACTTGCGAACATCGACGCCGTCGATCTCGTCGATCCGGATTTCCGGATACAGCGCCAGGTCGATCTCTTCCAGTTCCGGATACTGGAACGGATTGCCCTGCGAGTCACGCAGGCCTTGCACCTTGGGCCGCACCGGACTGCGCGGGTTGAAGTCGATGACCGCGGCTTCGTTGCCGTTGTTCAGCCGCACGACCTTGCCGATGGGGAACGGCGGGATGATCTCGGCGAACGCCTGCTCGACCACGGGGTCAAAAGCCCCTTGGCACCAGGTCCGCATCTCGTGCAGCACCTGAATGCTCGGCTTGGCGTCCGAGTAGATGCGTTTGCTGGTGGCGGCGTCGTACACGTCGGCCACGGTGGCGATGCGCGAGAAGATGGGAATCTGCTTGCCGCGCAGCGGCGGCAGGGTTTCATTGGTCCGCGCGTCGACGCGAACCGGGTAGCCGCGACCGTCGAAGCGTTGATGATGGTTCAGCACTACCTGGGCCGCCGCCGGCGCCACGCGGCCACGGACCATCTGAAAGCCGATCGTCGTGTGCTGCTGCATCACCGCCATTTCATCCGGCGTGAGCTTGGCGGGCTTGTTGAGGATTTCGGCCGGAATGCGCATCTTGCCCACATCGTGCAGCAAGCAGCCCAGGCCGAGCTGGCGCAAGTCCTTGGCTTCGTGCGGCGAGCGGGTTGAACGCTCGTCGATCAGGTAGCGCTCGAGCTTCATTCCCAACAGCAGCGACAAGTAGCAAACATTGGTCGAATGGCTCATCAGGTAGTTGTCGTAGGCGTCGAGCTTTTGCAGCAGCATGTTGCCACAACTGCTGCCGCGCAAATAGTCGAACAACCCGCCAATCGACGATTCAAAATGCTGGACGTCCACCTCGCAGGCGGCGCCGTGCATGAAGTTCTCGAAGTTCTTGCGGACGGCGACGTAGACCTCGCGCTGCTGATGATCGAGGCTTTCGTCGATCACCGCTTCGAGGAATTCCAGGTCGCGGTGGCGGACCCAGATTTCGGTCACGCCCAACTGCATCAGTCGCGGCACCAGGTCCAGTGGCACTTCGACGTCGCGCTGCAACAGATAGCGGCGCGGCTCGTTGGGCAGCGGGATCGGCCGCGCCAAGATCATTCCCGGGTGGATGTCACGAACCGCAACGCGCAGCATGGGTCAATCGTTCCACACAGTCATCGGTGTACCGACGTCACATTGACTGGATCCCGCACCGGCTGAAGACATTGCCCCAGCCACGAGCGGACTGCCGATCCAATCAAACCGTAGCTCACGAGCTTTGGACACGCGGCCAGACTGACGCGGCGCGCGGCCCCGTGAATGGGCGGCAGAGCGCCGGTTGTAACGATTGTGCGGGGGGATCAGAGTAGGTCTCACTACCCTCTAGCGTCAGGGGTGGCACCGATGGCTCGGCCATCGGTGTTGCGCAGCAACAAGAAACTCGATGGGCACGCGCAACCCAAATGGAAAGTCGCCACCCGAGCGAGACGGCACCCGAGGTTTCTTGTGGCCGAAGGCCACAGTGTTTTGAGAACTGCGTTAGAGTTGCCGATTGGCGAGGCCTGGAAACGAAAAAGCCCAGGAAGAGGAACCCCTGGGCTTGAGCGGAGCGTTTGCCGATGGGACGGCGTTACCGCGCCGCGGCCGAACCCTGCCGGCGAGACCGCTTGTAGCCGTAGTGGATGGCGAACCATTCGGCGTACCGCTCGCGGTCGACCGAGTTGCTGTTGCGCAGGTCGAGCAGGTGTCCCAACTCGTGGATCAGGATGTTATTCAGGTAGAAATCCTTGACCGCCTGCTCGGTCCAGATCAGGTTCCAGCCCGGGCCGTTTTGCACCCAGCGGCCGCCGTACATCCGGGCCTCGTTCACCAGGGCCGGCTTGGGTGGCCGCGGATAGCGCTCGACCAGGTCGACCTCGATCGGGTATAGGTAGACGGCTGCTCCCCACTGCATGCCATAGCAGGGGAATTGCAGCTTCTTCCGCGTCATGCGGCTGAATTGCACCACTTCCAGCGTGCTGGTGAAGTGGTCGGGCAGCTCGGCCAGTCGGTCGCGGACCTCGGACGGGGTCAAAACATGCCGAAAACCGGTTCCTGGCGGCTGGACGATTACCCGATAGCCGCGGCCGTCTTCTCGGGGTTCGTGCCAGTCCTCGGGGGGCACAAACGGCAAACGCTCGTTCTGCTGGCCTCCGCGCACGACCTTGCCACGGGCTCGGCTGCTCAATTTGGCCTGGTTGGCCTGCGACTTGAGCAGCGGCGCCTTCATCAGGCGACGGTTCTGACCGCGTTGGGGGCGTTGGTTGAAGCGCATGGTTGCCAGACCTTCGGGACATAAGCCGGGCGCAGAGCTGATCAATTCACGGGCTGCGGTGGAACCCAAAAGTTGTTCCATTCCGCTTCGGTTCGATCCGTCGAGTGGACCGTCAGAACCGGCCTGAGCTAGCCGGCTTGAGGCGGTGGCTGATACCCGCCTCGCAACTGCCTAATCCATCCTACGATGGGTTCCGAAAAAAAGACAAGCAGATTGCACAAGTGCTTAATTGACAGTGCTTTGCGTGTATCATTCGGGGGGTGCCAGGAACCAAAAAACGGTGCTTGACAACGGCCGTTTTTGAGGGGTCGGAAACGGGGTGGAATCCCGTTTTGAGACGAGGCGATCTGCTTCAGCAGTGCGCGCCTTGTAGCGCGGGCCGACGCGCGCGAGCAATTCTTGGCAGCATGTATCGTCTGCTGACCCAAGCCGGCGGCTCTGCCGCCCCTCTCGGTGGCAAAGCCACCGGCTTGGTAGATACGCACACCGAATTCAGAAGTGCGCTTAGCGCATGAACTTGATGTAGGCCAGCACGGCCAACAACACCAGCAGCCCGACCGAGACGATGGCGATCACCGTCATATTGCTCGACTGCTTACGACCCTTGCCCACCCGGGCGCGAACATTCGCGTCGCCGGTCGTCTGGATCGAGAAGCCCCCTTGGGGCATGGCCGCCGGTACTACGGGGGCAATCATCGGCGAAACAGCCGTCGGCTTGGCGGCCCCAGGCTTTGCCGCCGCAGCGGAACCAGACTGAGGGGGCAACAGCGGCCCCGAGCCGCTGGTCACGTCATCGTCCAAGGCCCGAGCCTTGATGAGCTTTTTGGCCGCGCCCTTCGAGGCGATGCCCGACGAGCCCCCATCGTTCGACTTTTGCAGGGTGACATCGCTCCCCAGCCCCGAGCCCCCCGAGCCCTTGATCGTCGGCTGGGTCAGGTTCGGCTTGGTGTCTTGCATCGAGGGAGAGCGCGTGCCGATGCCGCTGTCGTTGGGGTCGGCCCCACGGCGCGGGGCCAAGGCGTTGCCACCCCCCGGCCGCTGATTCTTCGGCGCACCGGACAGCCAGCGCTTGAGCGTATCGGAAATCTCGCGGGCCGTCTGAAAGCGGGCGTCCGCCTTCTTAGACATCATCCGCGTGCAGATCGCCATCAGGTCTTTTGGCGCGTCGGGCCGTTCGACCGTGATGGACGGCGGTTCGACGGTCTGATGCTTGAGCAGCCGCTGGGCCAGTGTTCCCTCGGGGAACGGCGGATGCCCGGTCAACAGGAAATACATCGTGCAACCCAGGCTGTA
The DNA here is from genome assembly GCA_018242585.1 of Planctomycetota bacterium. NCBI lineage: Bacteria > Pseudomonadati > Planctomycetota > Planctomycetota bacterium. The sequence continues at coordinate 88,445 of JAFEBQ010000001.1, read as the reverse complement.
AATGTCAGCCCGCGAGTCGACGTTGTGGCTGTTGATCGCTTGTTCCGGAGCCAGGTAATCCGCGGTGCCCAGTACGTTTTCATCGTGCGCCACGGTCAGCGAAGCGTGCTTGTCGTCGGTGAATTTGGCCAGACCCATGTCCAGCACTTTCACGACGCCCTTGATATCGACCAGCAAATTGGCCGGCTTGATGTCGCGATGCACGAGCCCTTGTTCGTGCGCGTGGGCCAGCCCTTCGGCCGCTTGGCGAATGTATTCGGCCGCCAATGGGTATGGCAGCGGGCCGTCTTGCTTGACGGTCTGTTGCAGGTCGCGCCCTTCGACGAATTCCATCACCAGAAAGTGCGTCGTGCCGGCCGAGTCGACGTCGTAAGCGCGCACGATGTTCGGGTGGTCAAGCGCCGCGGCCGCGCGGGCTTCGAGGTAGAACCGCTCGAGGTACGATGAGTCGTCGATACGATTCTTGGGCAGCACCTTGATCGCGCGCAAGCGGTGCATGTGCCGATGCTCGGCCAGATAGACGGCGCTCATGCCGCCGCTGCCCAGATGGCGGAGCAGTTTGTAATTGCCCAGCACGAAACCTTTGTGACGCCCTTCGAGCAACCGGTCGGCTTGCCAGCGCGTAATGGCTTCGCGCTCGATCAGAAAGGTGGCCAACTGAGCGCTGTCCCCTTCGCTCGACTCGGGATGCTGCGCCTGGAACTCGGCAAGCAGCTTGTCGAGCGCTGCGTTTTCGAGCAGTCCACTTGCTCGAATCAACTCGACGAGTTTATTACCCGTGATGCTGGTCATGCGGCGGTCGCTGCGTGTCGGCTGAAAACAATCGGCCAATGGCGACGGAACGCAAGCAAGGCAACGATCAAACGCAACTACGGCGCAGGAAAGAAACGATCAACAGAGCCCCAGACCATTACCCCTTGGTCAATCGATCGAACCGTGCCCCCCTTAGCGCGACCACAGGGTATGACGACAGCCCGCCCGATCAGAAGAGATTTGGCGATATTGAAGGCGTCGATGAATCAGTTCGTCCCGCGCGGCTTTGCCACCGTTGCCGCATCATTCCATCTCTTATTCAGGTTAACACAGTATCGGCTAGAATACCAGCATTCCGGCGTTTGTGCCGCCGTCCCGGGCGGTGTCGGTTGCCAGAATGCCCACCACCCAGTTTCGTGGATTCTGGGAATCCGCTTTTCAGTACCCGGTTAGCCAATCTTTCGAGCCATGTTGACGTATGCATTCTGATCGACCTGTCGAAGCCCTACTCTTTACCCGGGCCGGCTGCCATTTGTGCGACCAGGCCAAAGCGACCCTCGAACAGGCCGGGTTGCGGGTTTCCGAAGTCGACGTCGACCAGGCGCCGGAGTTGGTCCGGCGGTTCGGCAACTGTGTCCCGGTCGTGGTCATCGACGGGCGGCCACGCTTTCGCGGCCACGTCGATCCGGTGCTGCTGCGTCGCATTTTGCGAGCGCGTGCCTAGCCACACGCCCAACGATCCACGCGCCGACACCGCCGGCAGCCCGGCGGCCAAACCGCCGGTTTCATTCGCCCCCCTGCTCGGCATAGAATAGCCCCCATGACCGATTGCTTGATCGTTGGCGCTGGGGTGATGGGGCTTTCGCTGGCCTATGAGTTGGCCGGGCGCGGGCTCTCGGTGCGCGTGCTCGAACGGGGGCAGCCCGGCTCTGAGGCCAGTTGGGCCGGGGCGGGCATCTTGCCCCCGGCGACCGACGGCCCCGGGGCCAGTCCTTACGACCGGCTGACAGCCCTATCGCTGCGGCTACACCGCCAGTGGGCCGACGAGCTGCGCCAGGCGACGGCTGTCGACACCGGCTATCGCCGCTGTGGGGCGCTCTATGTCGCCGGCGACAAGGCCGCGGCCGCCAGCTTGCGCCAACAGTGCGAAACCTGGCGGGCTCAAGACATCCGCTGCCAGCCGCTCGATCGGGCTGAACTGGCCAGCCTTGAGCCATCGCTGGAGGAAGCCACGCTGGCCGTCCGAGTGCCCGATGAGTGCCAGTTGCGCAATCCGCGCCACCTGCGAGCCCTGGCCGTCGCCTGTCACCAGCGCGGCGTGATGATCGACGCGGGCAACGAAGTGACCGGCGTAATCGCCATGGACGGGCGCGTGACCGGGCTACGCACCTCGGCCGGCACGCTGACGGCCGGACACTATTGTTTAACCACGGGGGCCTGGGCACAGCAGTCGTTGCCAATGGTCCGTCCGCGCACGTCGTTGCGGCCGATCCGCGGCCAGATGGTGCTGCTGAACGCGCCCGAGGCGACGCTGCGGCACATCGTCAACGACGGGCCGCGTTATCTGGTGCCGCGCGGCGATGGGCGGATTCTGGTCGGCTCGACCGAAGAGGACGTGGGCTTCGACAAGCGCAACACCGCCCGCGCCGTCGCCGAGTTGCTGGCCTTCGCCTCGCGCTGGTCGCCAATGCTGGCCGACGCGACGGTCGAACGATGTTGGGCCGGGCTGCGACCCTTTACCGAAGACGGCTTGCCCATGCTGGGGCGCGTGCCGCGATTGTCGAACTTGTACCTCGCGGCGGGGCACTTCCGCAGCGGCCTGACGCAGTCGCCCGGCACGGCCCTGCTGATCAGCCAGTTGATCCTTGGTGAAGCGCCGGCGCTCGACTTGCACCCCTTCCGCGTCGGCGAGGAGTCGTAGCCGATGGCGATCGACACACCGGCGCGCCTGGCCGTGCTGGGAGCGGGCCCTGTCGGCATCGAGGCGGCGCTCTACGCGCGCTACCTGGGCTACGACGTCGATGTGTACGAGCGCGGCCAAGTGGGCGCTCATCTACGCCTCGCACCGAACCTGCGCCGGTTCGTGCCTTGGGTTCAGTGCATGACGACGCTAGGCTGCGCCGCCTTGAGCGCGCAGGAAGAAAGCTGGTCGCGGCCGGCGCTGACTGAATGTCCCACGAACGGCGAGTTCCTCGAGCGGTATCTCGCGCCGCTGGCCCACTCGGACCTGATTGTCGACGGGCTGCGCGAGCAATGCGAGGTCGTGGCCGTCGGGCGTCAGTCGCTGTTCAAAGGGGAACATCCCGACGAGCCGGTCAGGATCGGCGACTCGTTCCGGTTGCTGGTCCGCGACTCCTCGGGCGTCGAACGACTGGCCGCGGCCGACGCCGTGATCGACTGCACGGGCGTCGATGGAACCCACCGCTGGCTCGGCACGGGAGGCGTTCCGGCCCTGGGCGAGCGGGCCGCCGCTTCGTTTTCGTTCATTCATTACGGAGCGCTCGACCCGAGCGAGGCCCAATCGGCCCGCTCTGCCGGCCGTCGCGTGCTGGTGATCGGCGCCGGGCTTGCCGCCGCCGCGTCGGTGGTTTCGCTCAGTGGCTCGACGCCTCGTCCACAGATCACGTGGCTCACGCGGCGCGAGTTGGCCCCGAATGAAACACCGGTCGCCGAGATTGCCGACGATCCGTTTCCGGCCCGGCAAGCGCTGGCTCGGCGGGCGAATCAACTGGCGGCGGCTGGCGACGGCGTGCGCCATGTGCCGGGTGTGACGGTGTCGGCCATCGAGTTGCTCGGCGCGGCGGGGCCGATGCTGGTCCACCTGATTGGCGCGCGGGAAGAAGCGATCGAAGTTGACCAAATCGTGGCTGGCGTCGGTGGGCGTCCCGATTATTCTTGGATCAGCGAACTGCACGTGACGTGCTCGATGACCAGTGAAGTCCCGGCGGCGATGGACCGGCTGCTGGCCGCGATGGCCGCCGGCGAGTCGACCGAGGGCCTGGCCGGCGCGGAATCGCTGCTGACAACCGAACCGGACTATTACGTGCTGGGGGCCAAGAACTTCGGCCGCCGAACGGGCTTTACCTTGCCCGTGGGGCACGCCCAGGTGCGCGACCTGTTCAAGCTGATTGGCGATCGCCAGGGGCTGGACTTGTACGCCACGATGCCGAAACTGACGGACTGACAAACGTCCTACACCTCTCCCTTTAAGGGAGAGGTCGCTTTGCGCAGCAAAGCGGGTGAGGGTAAAGACGTTGCGGGCCTAGAATCTCCGCGCATCTTGGGCTGTTCACCAAGTAGAATACGGCGAGGAATGTATCGTTCTTACCCTCCCCCCTGCCCCTCCCTGAAAGGGAGGGGTGTTGATCGAACACGCCACAAAGATTTCTCAGCCTCGTGAGGTGACCCCATGCGCAGTGCCGCAATTATCCTGGCCATGCTTCTCGTCAGCGCGACATTTGCCGCCGACAAGTCGGGCTGGCAGAGCCTGTTCGATGGCCGTTCGCTCAACGGCTGGGAAGGTGACGAGAAGTCGTTCCGCATTCAGGACGGTGCAATCGTCGGCGGCTCGCTGGCGGCGCGCGTGCCGCGCAACGAGTTCCTCTGTGCCGACGGAGAGTACGACGACTTTGAACTGCGGCTGAAGTTCAAGCTGGTCGGCGAGGGCTGCAACGCCGGCATTCAAATCCGCAGCCGGCGGATTCCCAATCATCATGAAATGATCGGCTACCAGGCCGACCTGGGGCAGAAGTATTGGGGCTGTTTGTACGACGAATCTCGCCGCAAGAAGATCCTGGCCGAGCCGAACCGCGAGGAGCTGGAAAAGGTGTTGGAACGCGATGACTGGAACGAATACACGATTCGCGCCCAGGGACGCCGGATTCAGTTGTGGATCAACGGCTATCAAACCGTTGACTACACCGAGGCGGACGAGAGCTTGGAACAAGACGGGCTGATCGCCGTGCAAATCCACGGCGGCCCGCCGAGCGAAGCCTGGTACAAGGACATCAAACTCCGCCACCTGACACCGGACGAGAAGTAGTGACGCCCGGGATCGATGACTCTCACGCCAAGCCGGTGGGATTGCCACGGCTCGCGTCAACGGAAGCCGACTCGGGATCAGTCATTGACCGCCAGCCCCGGATTCCGTCATTCCCGCGCAGGCGGGAATCTAGAGGGAAAACGCAACCACTAGATTCCCGCCTGCGCGGGAATGACAGCCTGAACGCTCTCACGAGCCGCGGCTCAATCGGCTTTCTGATCGCGTCCCAGGTCCGACGTGTACGCGCGGTACTGGTCGGCGTACTCGGCCGGTGGGCGCGAACGATGCGTCTGGCGCATGTTCCGCACCTTGTCATTCACGCCGGCGCTGCCGACTTCGGTTCCCGTCCGGCGCAGGCCCAGGTTGCGCAGGGCCTGGTCCAATTCACCCTGGGCTTTCTTGCCTTGCTCACCCGGCTGATTCGCGGCGCGGCGCATCGCCTCCCAGCGATCGACGAACTTCTTGAGGTCGTCCTTGCTCCACTTCAACTTGTCGAGCAGCGCCTGATCGACCTGGTTCTTGTCGACCTGGTCCTTCAATCGATCGAGCGTCAGATCGGTGGCCTGGCGGGCGAACTCCAAGTTCGGGTCGCTGCCGCCCGGGTCTTCGGCCGTTGGTGCCTGGTAATGGGTGTCTTCGCCAATCTTGCCGGCCGGGCCCCCCGAGGAAGGATTCTGGTGTGCTTGCGCGCCCGAGGGAAGCTGTGTGGCGTCGCGACCTGGGCCGGGGGACTGGCCAGGCGCTTCGCCACGGTCGCCGGGCTGCTGTTGCGGCTGCTTGCCATTGGGGTCCGTGTCTTTGCCGCCGGGTTCCTTACCGCCAGCGCGCTGGTTGCTGCCGGCGCCGGGTTCCTGGCTGGCCGAGCCTTTGTCTTGCGGTTGCTTGCCTTGGGCCTGAGCGCCGCCACGGTTGCCGGTTTCGCCAGGGCCCTTCTGTTGCGACAGCCCGCCCCCTTCGTCCGCGGCCGTGTTCTGGCCGGGGCCGCCGGTGCCGGGCTTGTCGGCCTTTTGACCGCCCCCGTCCTTGCCGCCACCCTTTTGTTCGCCGGCGGTCTCGCCCTTGGAGCCCGATTCGTTCTTCTGCGTCGATGGGCTGGTGGCGTCGCTGCCGTCGCGCGATTTGTCAGGTGAGTTGTCCGGCGCGCCGGGCTGCTTGTCGCGCGGACGCGTCACGTCCTGAGCGCCGGGCGTGGCCTTCTTCTCCGAGTTGTTCTCGCCGGCGCCGGCTTTGCCTTGCGAGTTGTCGGCGTTGTCACCTTGCGAGCCGGGCTTCTTGTCTTGCTGATTGGGCTTGTCGCCGCCGGGCTGCTCGCGGGCCTCGGAACTCTTGGCGCCGTCACCTTGCTTGGTGTCGCCACGTTCGGTCGGCGTGTCGGCGCGGGGCTGGCTGCGCGGCTGCTGGCCGTTGAGACCTTTCTCTTGCCCGTCGCGGCTATCGCCGCTGGGTTTCGCGCCGCTGGCGCTAGCTTGTTGATTGTCGTCGCCGGTCTTTTGCTGTTGATCGCCGGGCTGTTTGCCTTGCGACTTGCCGCCGGTTTGTTGACCGGGCTGCTGTTGGTCGCCTTGCTGCCCGTCACCCTGCTGCTTCTGTTGGCCTGGCTGTTGGCCGCCCTGTTGATTGCCCGGTTGCTTCATATCACCGGGTTCTTGCTGCTGGCCGTTGGCTTGTTGATTGCCGTTCTTGTCGCCCCCCGAGTTTTGCTGGCCGGGCTGCTTGTCGCTCCCTGGTTGTTTGTCACCCTGCTGCTTATCGCCGGACTGTTGGTTGTTTCCTACTTGTTGTTGATTGCCGGCCTGTTGTTGACCGCCAGATTTTTGCTGATCGCCCGGCTGTTGCTGTCCGCCGGCTTGCTGTTGGCTACCTGATTGCTGCTGGCCGCTTTGCTGGCCACCCGACTGCGAGCCTTGGCTGCCCCCCTGTTGCTGCATACCTGAGTTCGACTGGTTCCCTTGCTCGGAACCGCCGGACTGTTGTTGCTGGTTGCCCTGCTGTTGCTGGCCTGATTGCTGTTGACCTGATTGCTGTTGGTTGTCGTTTTGCTGATTGCCCTGTTGTTGCCCCGATTGCTGATCGCCGGGCTGCTTCTGGTCGCCAGGTTGTTTTTGGCCGCCGGGTTGTTGCTGCTTGTCTTGCGAGTTGCCCGATTGCTGTTGCTGGCCCGGCTGTTGTTTATCTTGCTGCTGTTTGTCTTGCTGTTGCTTGTCTTGCTGTTGCTTGTCTTGCTGTTGCTTGTCTTGCTGTTGCTTGTCTTGCTGTTGCTTCCCTTGCTGCTGACCGTCTTGCGGTTGCTGAGGCGGATTCTTCTCAGCAGGCTGCTTGTCGGCAGGATGCTCGCCAGGGTTCTTGTCCTGTTGCTGCTTGTCTTGATGCTCTTTGATCAACTCGAACGCGCGGCCTGGGTCGGCCTCGGGGTCGACGCGCTCGTCGCGACCGGCTAACTGATCGCCTTGCTGCTTCTCGCCCGGTCGCTGCTGGGGTTGCTGGCCGTCGCGCTTGCTGGGGTCGGGTTGCTGCTTGGCTTCGTTGCCGCCGGCGGGTTGTTGCTCGCCCGGCGCGTTGCGATGCTCGGCGCGGCCGACTTGCTTGTCGTCTTGCGGAGGAGCCTCGCGCGGTCGCTCGCGCACGCGGGCCGTCCCGTCGGTGTTCATCGGCTTGTTGTCATCGACCTTTTCCGGCTGGTCGTTGTTGCGAGCGTTTGGGTCGCCGTCGCGCTTGTTGCTGGGGTCTTGTTGCTGCGGCCCGCTCGCCAACTGGTCGTTGTTCGGCTGCTTCTTTTCGTCCGAGCCACCATCCGATGGGCGGACGCGCACGCGGTAGTGCGCCGTCTGGGCGCGATTGGGCTCGGGCTGCTTGTTGTCGGCCGCCTCGGCCCAAAAGACCAACTCGTCGTTAGTCTTGGCGCCCAGGCGCGCCGGCTCGATCGCGTAACTCGTCCGCAGCGAGTCGCGATGGTTCTTGGGCAACAGCGAAAAGCTCTTGGTCGTTCCGACCCGTTCGAGCTTGTCCCCCTTCAATCGCCGGCACTCGGCGTAGAGCTTGACCTCGCCCAACTGAAAGTCAGGGTCGTTGGCCACGACCGTGATCTCGAAGCGGCCATTCTCAGGCACGCCGGGCAAGTTGTCGGGCGAAGGTTGCCCCTCGTCGATGGCGATCAGCCCAGCCGGCTCAACAATGGCCACCTCCGGCGGCAAGTCGCGCAAGACGTCGATCCGATGTTCAATCGGCCGGACGTTCGGTTGCCCCTCGATGTTGGTGAACAGGAGTTGATAGCGATCGTACAGCGCGTCGTGCGTGCCCGGCTTCAGTCGCAGCATGAACTGTCGCGTCGCGGTCCGGTCCTTGGCCGTCATGGGCAAGCTGGCCTGCCCGCGGTTGAAGTCGACCTTGGCCGCGCCGATGGGCTGCGACGCCAGCGCCTCGATCGTGACGATCGCCCCTTCGAGCGCCTGGATGTCCCCCTGGCGTTCGACGACGACCGGCTCGCGACCGGTATAGGCGGGGTAGCGGTACTCGATCTTGCGCACGGTAATCGATGGCACTTGCTCGACGTGCAGCGTGAAACTGCGCGTCGTGGCATCGCCAGCGACCAGATGGTAGGCGATGTCTTGTTGCAGGCCACCGGCGTCGGGAATCACCACTTCGTAGCGCCGCCCGCTGTCGGGCTGGAGCATCGGCACGCTGCGGTCGACCACCTGCTTGTCAAAGGTCGAATAGACCAGCTGCACGTCCTCGCCCGAGCGCAGGCCGGCGATCTGGGCCGAGATGGTCACCGAGTCGTCAAAGTAGCTGCGTCCGTCGCCGGGTTGGACCTCGGTGATGCGGACCCGGGTCGACACGGGAATATCGGCCCAGGGAGCGAACACGCGCTCGACCGAACTAAGCAGATCCTTGGGGCTGATTACCAGGTAAGCGGCAATCAACAGCACCACACCGACCAGCGCGTAGCCGAACTTGATCAGCCGCGTCCGATCGACGACGGTTTCGATAGCGACCGAGGAAAGGTCTTGTGCCGCGCGCTGCTCGACCGCGTGATAGATCGTGGGGGGCAGTTCTTCGGCGCGCCGCTTGAGCAGCAACAGATTGATCAGGCTGTTCTTCAGCCCGGGCGTACTTTGTTCGATCGTCTGGGCCGCGTAGAGCGCGCTGACGCGACCGAGCATGGTCGGCAACAGGAACCGCAACCCATAGACCAGCACCGCCGCGACCAGCACGCCCAGAAAGACGTATCGCGTTGTCGAACTGTATCCGCCAGGGACAAGCCAATGGTCACCGACCACGGCCGCGGCCAGGATGATGCTAACCGTCAACAGCAGCCCCACCAGGGCCACCGAAACGTCGACCCACTTCACCCGGCTGCGGGTGTCGCGCAACTGGGCTTCGATGAAGCTTTCGAGCCGATCGTCAGGCTGGGGATTGACCGGCGGCGGAGGTTGCACAGTTGCCATAGCTTGAACTGCCGGCCAACGTCGGGCTCACAAGATCGCGACACCAGTGAATTATAACGTGTGGCCGCCGGGGCGCATCCCTGCGGCGGAACTAGCTTGCACGAAATGTGTTCAAGTGTACACTATATCCGGCCGATAAGGTTTCTAGCCCCGGACGCGGCGAGTTTCGCCGGATGGAACAAGCCCGCCGCCCGCGGGGCAGCCGCAGTCTGATACGCCGCGATGCCAGGTTTAGTTCCCTTGCTTTGCGGCCATGCGGCGCTCGCCACGTGGGCGAGCCCGCCGCGTCGTGCAGATATTCAATGATCCCTCAGTGAAACGATTTCCAGGAGGAACTCCCATGTCGGTCAAAGCCATTCCCGCGGGTTACGAAACCATCACCCCCTATTTGGTCGTCGACAATGCCGCTGCGGCAATCGATTTTTACAAGCGCGCGTTCGGCGCGACGGAAAAGCTGCGCCTGAACGGGCCCAACGGCTGTGTTGGGCACGCCGAGTTGAAGATTGGTCAATCGAACGTGATGCTTGCCGACGAATCGCCCCAGATGGGCGCCCGCTCGCCCAAGTCGATCGGCGGCTCGCCGGTCGGGCTGTTGCTGTACGTCGAGGACGTTGACGCGGCCTATAACCAGGCGATCGCCGCCGGCGCCAAGGTGGAACGCCCGGTGCAAGACATGTTCTACGGCGACCGGAGCGGCTGCCTCGTCGACCCATTCGGCCACAAGTGGTCCCTGTCGACCCACATCGAGGATGTAGCGCCCGACGAGTTGAAGCGCCGGATGGACAAGTTGTTTGCCGAAATGTGCAAAGAGCAGAAGAAGTAATACGAACTGCTTTGGCATCCCAGCCGCTTACTCTTCAGCCTTCGGGTGCTACTGGTGGCTAGTCCACCGGTGTGAAGCTCGTGCGGCTCGATGCCAAGCTAAAGCTGTTGCCCTCGGTCGATCGACATCGCCCGAGGGTGGCGGCGTTTGAAGGCAAGTGTGGGTGCGACATGAGCGCGGAACCATCTCGATTCAAGGGACGCGGCTCGCAGCTCAACCCGGCCAATCGGTTCGAGCGGGTCCGCGTCGAAGCCGACTGGGAGCACATCGAGGGGGACGAAGAAACGCTGGCCGAGATCGACCGGCCGCGGCCGGAATACTTGATTGATCAGTCGCAATCGATCGTCACCGAGAACGACAGCCCCGATATTCCCTTCCGCTATGGCGTGAATCCTTACCGAGGTTGCGCCCACGGGTGTGCCTATTGTTATGCCAGGCCATATCACGAATACCTGGGGATGAACGCGGGGCTCGATTTCGAGACCAAGATTCTGATCAAGCCCGACGCGGCGGCGCTGCTGCGCAAGTTCCTCGCCCGGCCGGCCTGGGTGCCGGAGCCGATTACTTTCTCGGGCGTGACCGATTGCTACCAGCCGGCCGAGCGGAAGTTCCGCCTCACGCGCGGCTGTCTGGAAGTCTGTCACGAGGCGCGACAGCCGCTGGGGATCATCACCAAGAATGCCCTAGTGACGCGCGACCTGGACTTGTTGGCGCCGATGGCGGCGCTGCGGCTGGTCCATGTGGCGATCAGCGTCACGACGCTCGACCCTGAGCTAGCCCGGGTGATGGAGCCGCGCACCAGCGCGCCGGCGGCTAGGTTACGCACGGTACGCGAGCTGACCGCGGCGGGCGTGCCGACGATGGTAATGGTCGCGCCGATCATTCCCGGGCTGAATGACAGCGAAGTGCCCGCCATTCTGAAAGCAGTGGCCGAGGCTGGCGCCTTGACCGCGGCCTACACGGTGCTGCGGCTGCCGTTGACCGTGCGGCCGGTGTTCTTGGAATGGCTGGAGCGCACGCGTCCCGACAGCCGGCCAAGGATCGAAGCACTGATCCGCGCCAGCCGTCACGGCAAGCTGAACGAATCGGAGTTCGGGCAACGCCTGCGCGGCAGCGGTCCAATTGGCGAGCAGATTTCACAACTGTTCAAGGCGTTTCGCCAAAAGCACGGGCTGACGAAAAAGCTCCCCGAGTACGACTGCACGCAATTCCTCCGCCCCGAGATCGACGACGGCCAACGGCGATTGTTTTGAGGAGGACAAAGCCGGTCAATTGTCATGGGGGCGACTGCCCGATAGACTTTTTCGCTGACACGCGAATCTCTTGTTGTTCCGCCGGTGATTGCTTGCCATGACCGAAGCTGCTCCTTACACGACCGTGATTGGGCTGGAAGTCCACGTGCAACTGGCCACCCAGACAAAGCTGTTCTGCGGCTGTAGCACCCAGTTCGGCGCGCCGCCGAACACGCAAACTTGCCCGGTCTGCGCCGGCTTTCCCGGCACGCTGCCCGTGATGAATCGCCGGGCGTTCGACCTGTCGCTGCGGACGGCCTTGGCGCTGAACTGTCAGATTGCGCCGTTCACCAAGTGGGACCGCAAGCAGTATTACTACCCCGACCTGCCCAAGGGGTATCAGATCAGCCAGTACGATCTGCCGTTCAGCAGCGAAGGCTGGTTGCGGATCAGCGACCCCAAAGGGAAAGTCGAGCCCAAGCGGATCGGCATCATTCGCGCCCACCTTGAAGAAGACGCCGGCAAGAGCATGCACGACGAGCAGGCCGGCACGGCCGACAGCCGCATCGACCTGAACCGGACGGGCACGCCCTTGTTGGAGATCGTCTCGAAGCCGGACATGCGCTCGCCGGCCGAGGCCAAGGCGTTCCTCACCGAGTTGAAGCTGTTGCTCACCTATCTGGGCGTGTCGGACTGCAATATGCAGGAAGGAAGCCTGCGGGTTGACGCCAACGTCAACCTGCACATTTCCGGCGATGACGGCCAGACGATCGCCACGCCAATCGTTGAAATCAAGAACATGAACAGCTTTCGCGCGGTCGAGCGGGCGCTGACCTACGAAGCCGAGCGCTTGTACGAAGTGTGGCAAGAGAAGCACGAGAAGCTCGGCGACGTGCCGAAGCAGACCCGGGGTTGGGACGATGTGGCCAACGTCACGCGCGGCCAGCGTCACAAGGAAGAATCGAGCGACTACCGCTACTTCCCCGACCCGGACCTGGTGCCGGTGACGGTCAGCGAGGTGCAACTTTCGGCGGTGCGCGACGCGCTGGGCGAGTTGCCCGCGGCGCTGCGCGAACGGCTCGAGACGACGTACGGCATCTCCCCCTATGACAGCGACGTGCTGGTGAACCAAGGGGTGAAGCTGGTCGAGTATTACCTGACGCTGGCCGAGCAGAGTGGCGACGGCAAGATGGCCAGCAACTGGATCCAGCAAGACGTGTTGCGGACGATCAACGAGCAGGGACTGTCGATCGAGACGTTCCCGGTCAAGGCGTTGACGCTGGCCGAATTGCTCGGCAAGATTCGGGCCGGCGAACTCGACACGACGCGCGGGCGCGAAGTGCTGGCCGACATGGTCACCAACGGCCGCTCGGTGACCGACGCCATGCGCGAGCTGGGCATCGTCCAGGTCGACGAATCGGCCTTGATCGCCTTGTGCGAGGAGTTGGTGGCGGCGAGCCCCAAGCTGGTGGCCGACGTTAAAGCCGGCAAGATGCAGGCCGCCGGTGCGTTCGTCGGTGCGGCCAAGAAGAAGAACCCGAACGTCAATCCCGGGCGCATTCGCGAGCTGTGCTTGGAAATCATCGCCAAGCTGCCGTAGCCCTGTGCGGTGGTTCAATCCGTTTCATCGCCCAAGCCGGCGGCTATGCCGCCGAGGATCGGCGACAAAGTCGCCGGCTTGGTGAAACAAGAGTTGGCGTCCCCTGGCACGTCGGCCGCTGATTAGAATGGTCGACATGAGCGCGGCCTCGGTACGACCTGCGGACCTGATTACCCTGACGACTGATTTTGGCGCGGAAAGTCCGTACGTCGCCGCGATGAAGGGCGTCATCCTGTCGCACAACCGGTGGGCGCGGATTGTCGACTTGTCACATGGCATTCCGCCGCAGGACATCCTGGCCGGTGCGCTGGCGCTCGATCAGGCATCGCGCTGGTTTCCGCCGGGGACCATTCACGTAGCCGTCGTCGACCCGGGCGTGGGGACCGCGCGGCGCATCGTCTGCGCCGAGATCGCCGGCCAATGGTACGTCGGGCCGGATAATGGTCTGTTTAGTTGCTTGGCCCAGCGCACCCGTCCGACTACAATCGTCGCGGTTGAGGACCGGCAGTTTTGGCTGCCGCAGGTGTCGCACACGTTTCATGGTCGCGACATCATGGCCCCGGTGGTGGCGCGTCTCAGTCTGGGTCTCGATCCGTTGGCCTTGGGGCCGCGGCTTGAGTCGCTGGTGATGTTGAACAGGCGGGAGGTGGTCGTCGTGCCAGGCAAGATTGTGGGTGCGGTCGCTGCGATCGACTCGTTCGGAAATCTGATCACCGATATCGCGGGCGAAGCGCTGAAGGACGCGCCAACCGACGAGCGGTTGCAGGTCGAATGCGACGAACACCAGACGACGGGCCTCTATCAAACCTACGGCGATCAGCCGGCGATGACGCTGATGGCCCTGATCGGTTCATCGGGTTTCCTGGAACTGGCCATTGTCGAAGACAGCGCGGCCATCATGTTGGGGGTCAAGCGCGGCAGCAAGGTGACCGTCACCTGGTAGTTCCGTCTATCGCTTTCTCAACACCAGCACGGTGTCGGACAATTCATTGTCCAGGCGCATCGGTTCGTCGATCACGTAGTTGAAGTCGAACACGTCGCATAGTTCGAGTTCCGGTACGGCACTCACCGTCTTGCGCAGCTGCGCCGCCGTGTAAAGCCGCAAGTCGAACTCGGTCACCGCGCGAATGGTGCGTTGGCCATGCCGCACGAGCATGTTCACGCGCAGCCGCTCGCGGCGCAGTCGCCGGCTGCTGGCGATCACGCGCAGGGTAAAGACCGCTGTGGTCGCGCCGCGCCGGGCACGCCAGCGCTCGGTGCATTCCTCGAGCGCGTCGGGTGGCAGCAGGTGCAGCCCCAGGATGAACAGCCCGCCCGGCTTCAGGTGGGCCGCCACCTTACGCAAATGGGCCACGGCAGCCTGCTCGGTCAGCAAATGGCGGAAGGTGTTGAACGTGTTGTAGACCAGGTCGACGCGCCGCGGCAGCTGGAAGTGAACCAGATCGGCCTCAAAAACGTGGGCCGATAGCTTCCGTCGCGCTAATCGGCGGCGCAAGAAGTCGAGCGCCCGCCGGTTGTTGTCAAAGGCCGAGACCTGGTAGCCGCGCGACGCCAACTCGGTCACCAGCCGGCCGCTGCCACAACCGGGTTCGAGCATCGTCCGCACCGGCCGGCGCGCGTAGCGGTCGATGGCGGCCTGGATAAAGTCCGCCTCGGCTTGCGTCTCGTCGGCAAAGGCCAGGTCGTAATACTCAGGATAGTCGTACCACGATCGTCGCGACGACGCTGGCGAATGGCTATTCAGATCGGCGGCGATTGGATTAGAATCGCGCTGCCGTTGGCGGACTGTTGGCACCGGACACCTTTGCGGAGAACTTGCACCATGGGACTGATGAAAGAGTTTAAAGAATTTGCCATGCGCGGCAACGTGGTCGACATGGCGGTCGGCGTTGTGATCGGCGGCGCGTTTGGCAAAATTGTCTCGTCACTGGTCGGCGACATCATCATGCCGCTGGTCGGCGCCGTAACCGGCAAGCTGGACTTCTCGAAGCTGGCGTTCGACGTCAAGAATCCGGTCAATGACGAGCTTCTCGCTTCGATCGCCTATGGCAAGACCATCACGTCCGTGATCGATTTCATCATCGTGGCGTTTTGTATTTTCATGGTCATCAAGGCCATGAACGCGGCCAAGCGACAGCCAGCACCGGAGCCTGCCGCGCCTCCGCCACCGACCAAAGACCAGGAGCTGTTGACCGAGATTCGCGACATCTTGAAGTCACGCTAGACGTAAGACGCCGGGCGTTGCAATGTTTCGGGGTGATGCTCAAGTCCGCTGACTTGAGCATCACCCCCTCCTTCACCAATAGGCCTTGTCGGCGTGCTATCGTCCCCCGCTACGACCGTTGAATTCGGCAAGATTCACCTAAACTAACAACGGCCGACCCGACGAATAGCACTAGTAGGGCCAGCGTTCTATCCCGCCTCGACCGATCGATCGGCCGAGCAGCGCGGCCCGCCCAGAACCGCTCGACGGCAGCAGACCAAGGGGCCCGCCCGCGCGCGAATCCGCGTCAGCGCTGCCCGGCTGCCTTCGCGCCCCGGACGACCGAGAGGAACCGAACATGAAGCGTACATGGATGACGGCCGCGCTGTTGGTGATGGTCGGGTTTCAAATGGCGGCCGCCGAAAACCGTCGCACGACGGCGAAGGACGCCACGACCGACCACCCCGTCTCGATGGGCCCGGTGACGCCGACCCCTGAGATGTGGTTCTACGAACAAGCGGCCCGCGACTACAACGACCCCAAGATGGCCGTTCGCCACAAGGCCGAGTACGACGCCGCCCAACGCCGCGAGCGGATTGCCGCGCAAAGCTGGTACGGCATGAGCAAGGCCCGCCCCACGGCCAACCCGGTGCCCCACATGAGCGGCATCTATTCGCCGGCCTTCACGGGCAACACCCGGGCGCACGGCGAATGGCAAGCCCCGGCCAGCGTGGTGGTCCTGCCCCGCGCCGGAGCGACGTACTAAGCCGCACTTCGGCGCGCTTGAAATAGTGTTCGCAGGCCGCTTGAGTTCCAAAAGGGGGCGCTCAAGCGGCCTTTTTTTGCGCGACCGGCCAGCGGGGTGCAGAGCGGCACGCGGTGTGACATAATCGGGGAACCTGCCCCGTCGCGCCCGCCCAGGAACCCGCCCCATGAAATTCCTCGCTCGCCGTTTTGACACCCGGGAACCGGTCGAAGTCGCCCTCAACGGCGCGCGGATTGAACGCTTGCGCCCGGTGGCCGAGTCAGCCACGGCGCTGGCCGCGCCCTATGTCGCGCCAGGATTCGTTGACATTCAAACCAACGGCTGGGGAGGCCAGGAGTTCAGCAGCGCAGAGTTGACCACCGCGGCCGTGGCCAAAGTGGTGCGACAGCATTTCGAGTTTGGCGTCACGGCGCTGTGTCCCACGCTGACGACGCAAAGCTTCGCGGTCCACGCCCACGGGCTCAGCACCATTGCCGCGGCCTGTCGCGAGTTTGGCGATGTGGGGCACGCGGTCTGGGGCATTCACCTGGAAGGCCCGTACTTTTCCATCGAGGATGGCCCGCGCGGCGCGCACCCCAAGGAACATTGTCGCCGGCCCAACTGGGACGAGTTCCGTCGGCTTCAGGACGCGGCCGATGGCCGGATCGTGATCCTGACCATGTCGGTCGAGTTCGACGAAGCGCCGGATTTCATCGCCTTGGCCACCGCGTCGGGCGTGGTGGTTTCGATCGGCCACACCGGCGCGTCGGGGCCACAGATCAAAGCGGCGGTCGACGCCGGAGCGCGCTTGAGCACGCATCTGGGGAACGGCACCCATCGAATGCTGCGTCGCCACCCGAATTACATTTGGGATCAACTGGCCGAAGATCGACTGATGGCCAGTTTGATCGTCGATGGCCACCACTTACCACCCGAGGTGGTTAAGTCGATGGTCCGAGCCAAGCAGCCCGAGCGCTGCATCCTGGTCAGCGACGCATCGGGGCTGGCGGGCTTGCCGCCGGGGCGCTATACGAGCAGCGGCTGCGAGCTGGAGATTCTGGCCGACGGGCGGTTGGTGATTGCCGGGCAAGATCAGTTGCTGGCCGGCGCGTCGCTGCCGATCGGCGTGAACGTGGAATGCGTGATGCGATTTGCGGGTGTCGATCTGGCGACTGCGGTCGACATGGCGACCAAGCACCCCGCGCAACTGTTGAGCCGGCCGGTCAATTCACTGCGCCCTGGCGATACGGCCGACCTGGTGCTGTTCGACTTCGCCGGCCCCGGCTACACGGGGCTGAAGGTCAAAGCCACGATCGGCCAAGGACAGGTTCTCTCCGGCCGCGTCGCCTAAATTTCGCCACGGTGGCACGGAGACACAGAGTTTTGCACGGAGGGGATGAGGGGAGACCATTGTTGATCAATGACCAAGGACCAAATCCCAATGAACAAGAAGAAACAATGCGATTGTGTTCTTACTTGGTCATCGGGCATTGGTGCTTGGACATTTGGATTCCCTTAACTCTACTTCCTCCGTGCAAACCTCCGTGTCTCAGTGACTCCGTGGCTAGTCCCCTCTCGATCTCTTCTAAGAGCGCGCAAAAAAACGTGGCCAGAAGATGCGTTCTGAAGGGGGCGAAAGAGGTGAATCGACGGGCCGCGCTAGTTTTTGCAGACGTAGGCGAGTAGCTACCTCGGCTTAAAAAAGAATGGCTGCCGCTTACTGTGTGCCGACTAGCGAACTTCAACGGCGTCGATCATTTGGACCACGCCGGCCACGCGCTGGCAACACTGCTGCATCAACTGCTTTTCGTAGAACGAACGGACCTTGCCGCGAAGCGTGACCACTCCGTTGTGGGCTTCGACAATCAATTGGCGCAAGCTGGGGACATGGCGCGTGGCCAGGTAAGTCGAAACCCGTTGCTCCAAGTCACGGTCAATGTTCTGCGCGGCCACCATCAGCGTAAACTCCCTTGAGAAAGGTGCTGCCCGATCCGTTGCTGACTCTTTGGTGTGCGATGTCAAGCAACCGCCGTGCCGGGCTAGTTGTTGGCAACGCCGGGCAGTCAAAAACACCTACGCAAAGTCGTTGCGCCCTTAGCGGTTGTAAATCTTCCCGAAAAATTGCTGACAAAACAGTCAGCAACCTGACGCCCGATTTTTGCACGCAAAGTGTGCAGAAGCTGCCGAGGAACAGGGACCGGCGGCGGGAGAGGCGAGAGGCTTGGGGCGAGGGGCTAATGCAATGCAAACAAACGGCAAGGACCGCCGTCGGAAGGCATTCATTGCGCCAAATCGATGGGAGGCGCGTCCGCTAATATCCCAGCCCGGCGCCGTCGAGGACGTAGGTTCCCAGCGTCCCATCCTTAATACGGAACATCGTCGGGAAGCGTTCCCGCCAACCGTTGTTTCCCACCGGGCAATACTGGCGCGAGTTCCCTTCGATGGCTGCCACCGGGCCAATGCGGGCTGACAAGCTGGCCGAGTGGAGGAACGACGCGCCCGGACAGGTCAGATCCTGAACGCACAAGAACATGCCGTATTTCTGGGCCGCGGCTCCCATCAGCAGCGCCTCGGTCTGCCCCTTGCACGCCTTTAACGCCACGCCCGAGTAGCCCTGCTCACGGCAGATTAACAGGCTTTCAAAGTCGACCAAGGCCTCGTCGATGACCACCGGCTTAATGCGCGCCGCGGCGTGCATCTTGTTTTCCGCGTTCTGCTTCAAGTTGCGGCTTGTCGGCTGCTCGATGTATTGAATCCGATCGAGCGCCTGCGGCGAGCGCTCGTCAACCTTGGCCAGAAAGTCGAGCAGGTATTGGACGTTGGCACATTTCTCGTTGAAGTCGGTCGAGTACCACCACTCGGCGCAGCCGCGCTCGGCCTGGGCCTCGACGGCCACGCGTTCGATCTGCGCGACGCGCTCGACATCCCAGTTCAGGTCGTCGCCATTGAGCTTGATCTTCATGTGGGTCAGGCCGTCGGCCTTGATCCATTGCCCCAGCGTCTCGGGCAAACCGTCGCCGACCGGCTTGGCGACATCGGCCATCGTCAGCGGATCGAGCGCGCCGATCAGGTGGTACAGCGGCATCCGCGCCTTGGGCCGGCGCAGGGTGTAACGGTCCAAATACTCGCCACGAAACTCGTCGTTCAGATAGTGGGCGATGTCGTGGTTGCAGAACTCCTGACTGAGCAGGTTGTACGAGTTCCGCCCCAAGGCTTTGCCTTGAGCGTCGTGGATGGCGGCTTCGATCGGGCTGACCGCGACCAGTTGCGCCAGCCGTGGGATTGGCTCGGCCAGCTTCCGCGCTTTGAGCGTCTGTTCGGCGAGAGCCGCGTGGTTTTTGGCTAGGTGGTGCGTGATGTCCAGCGGATGTCCAAAGTCGGTGTACTTGGCGGCATCGGCGACGGCGCGCTCGGCATTGTCGACCATGCCTGCCAGGGTTTCCTCGCCAGACAACTTGGCGCTGGGCCAGGCCCAGGCGTTCGACATGGGCATCGAACCAAAGCCGCGACCGCGTTGACCATTGCGGGTCTCGACCTCGACGGTTACATCGACCAGGGTAGCGTCGGTGACCACGCGGCCGCCAAACTTGATCGGTGTGCGATAGGCGAGTTGCTGCTTGTCGAGACGGACGCTGAGCAGTCGTACGTCGGTAGGCTTGCCGGGCATGGAGCGGATCCTTGGGCGTGGGCAATGACAGGTTTACGGGCGGAGAAACGGTGATGATAACCCGCTCGCCAGCGGCCCGCCACTAGAGCCCCGGCCGCGCCGTGGTACGATGGGGCGATCGGTTTTCACGCCGCCGCTTGGCGGCGCTTTCAACTTGTGTACTCACGCGAGCGACCACTGCCGTGACATGGATTGCCTGGGCCGCCTTGACCATGATTCTGCTCGAAGGGGTCACGCTGGCCGTGTTCCCTCAGCAGGTGAAGCAGTTGCTGCACGACGTCGACCCGTTGGTGATGCAAATTGCCGGGGCGCTCGAAACCCTGATTGCCGTGGGGTTGCTGACGGCGCTGGTCATCTCGTAATCACGGCCGGTCGCTGATTTCCTGGGGATTTTCCCCGTTCCGCCTCTCCGAGATTCATGAGGTAGATTTGTACTGACGTTCGTGGGGTAAACCGGCGCGCCGATGGTCGATGTTTCGGCGTGACGCGATCGCCGCCTGGGGCGGCGCCGAGTTGGAGAAAGCAGCCATGAAGTGCAGTGAACTGGCCACGCAAATCGAACGCTTGCAGCCCGACGCCTTGCCTCGCGATGTGGCTCGGCTGTCGTTGCTGTTGAACAACGCCCACGCCTCGACCGATGCCTTTACCCAAGACGGGTTGCTGCTCGACGCCTGGCGTCAGGCGGGTTTGTGCTTACAGTTTGCCTCGGACCAGCATGCCGCCATGAGCCAGGAGCTAGATGACCTGGCCAATCTCGAGGCCGAAGGCTTTTCACCCGAGGCGCTCGAAACACTGTTGCGGGCGATCCGCGTGCAAAGCCAACTGATTCAGCTCTACCTGGGCCAAGGTGGCCAACCATCGTAGGGCTGTCCTCGATTCGACTGGGTGGCACGTCCCAAGCGCAGCGCAGGGCGTGGTGAACGGCCATCAAGCAGCGGAGTCGGTGCCCACTTCCCCACGCCCTAGGAGGGAGTGCCACCCCGACAGCTCGCCATGACGAGCATCGTACTAGGACCGCCGGGCCATCGAGCATTTGCGCGGCGTGACCAGCGAGCAGAGGGCGCGCGGCTGGGCGGCGAAGTTCAAGTGGACGCGGCTGCCGATCACCTGCTTGTGGGCCAGCAAGTTGCATTCGTCGACCGGGCCGCCGCAGACCTGGGCCACTTCGCCGGTCGGCTCGAAATGGAGATTCGGGTTCTGATACCCGCGCAGCGTCAGCCCGCTTTCACCCAGCCAGGTGTCCTGGGCTAATTGCAGCTCCACGGCTCGCAATGGCTGCTGTGGCTGATCGGCTCGGACGCACACCGGCACCAGGCCCGCCATCGCCAACTGTTGCTCGGCCGTGAACAGAAACTCGGCCAGGAAGGCTAGCCCGCCCCCTTCGGCGTACACGCGGCGACCTTCGCAGATGTGCCGCAGCAGCGCCATTCGCATGCAGACATTGTCGGCTAGTTGTGCTTGGTACAAGTCGGGACGGCCACAGCCCAGGTAGACCAGGTCGGTCCCTTCGGGCAGGCAGTCATCGTGCAGCGGCGAAAAGTCGACGACCGTGGCACCTAGCAGCTCGAGCATGTCGAGCGTGTCGAGGAAGTGGCAATGGAAAATCTTGTCATAGGCCACGGCCACGGTCACCGGCTGCGATTCAAACACGCGGCGGGCGTCTTCCCAGTCGCTGGACGCATCGGACGCCGGCCAACTGCCTGTACCGGCCAGGCGTAGCAACTCGGGCACCTTGGCATAGCGTTCCAGCGCGTCGCACAGAGCCGCGCACAACGGCAGCGGCAGTTCGGCGTCGGCTGGCGTTGAACGAATGGTCTCGCGAATGCGTGGCAGTTCGGGTAATCCCCCCAGCACCGGCAGGCCCCAGGCGTCTTGAATCTGTCGTGCAATGCGGCGCAGCTCGTCGCCGCCGGAGATTCGATCGAGCATCACGGCATCGGCCGTGGGACGTGGCGGCAGGCCATGCGCTTGCATGTCGCCCACGTCAATCAAAGCCAAACGGGGCAAGCCGAGCCATTCGCAAAGCTGGTCCAAACTGCCGCCGGCGTGTCGTTCTTCGACTTGGTGACCGTTGCCGAGTGCCGCGTCGAAGCGGCCCTCGATGACGGCCAGGTCGGAATTGCGCGCGGCGCGCAGGAACAGTTCCTGGGCCAGCGGCGCCGACATGGTCCAACTGTCCAGGTGGCGCGAGCCTTCGCCCGAGGCGACCTGCGCCCCGTTCACGCCAAAGAAGCAGCAGCGCGAATGAAAGTGTTGGGGCTGCAACGACCGGCGCACGAACAAGTGGAGCAACGCCCAGACCAAGAAGCGGCTGTCGGCTTCGGCCTGGATGGTTCCGATCGCCAGTCGAGGAAGCTGTGTCATGCTGGCGGTCTCGGCGAGCAAGTGGTGCGTGGATCGCGCGATGACCGCGCTGGCGGCCTGAACGACGTGTCGGATGTTGCTGGCCGGACGGCAGCTACTAGCGCGCCGAGGCTGACTTGCCGAGTGGATCGTGGCACGAGTCGCGCCCCTGTCACGCGAATCCAGGGAACAGCGGAAGAACGTAGCCCCGCTGCAATTCTAACACGAAGCCGGCGGAGGGAGAGAGCTTTTTCGGTAGCAGACACGGCGAGAAGGAGCGCGCGAGGCACGAGTCATGGCCAATTGGCCATGCAATACCTTGCGAATCCGGAATCGCGACGCCCGAGAATCGCCACGACGACTGGAAATGTCCGTATCAAAAAATAGAAACGCCTGATCCAAGGACCAGGCGTTTCTTTCTCGTTGTGGCTTGGTAGGCGAGTTTCGCCGTTTTGCCTTACCGCCAGACTACCCGCACGGGATAGCGGCTAAATAAGGCCAACGAAACTACTTCTTCTTGGCAGCCTTCTTCTTGGTCGCCTTCTTAGTTGCCTTCTTAGCTGCTTTCTTCTTGGCCACCGTACGTCCTCCTAACAACAGGGATCAACGTGCTGAACAACTCGCCGGGCTGGGACGGCTGAGCGATTCGATCGCACGCACTAACACTCCATGTAAAGAACCAAGCCGACTACACGGCCTGACTCTAGCTGGCTGAACAGGTGATCGCCGTACTGAGAGGTGATGAGCTACCCAACGGACGTCATGTCGCTGGGAGTCCTGCCCAAAGAACGAACCTGTCACAGACAGATGCGTTCAATCAAACCTGTGGCAACTTCCTTGTTGCACTCGGGTCCACAGGAATCCTTGTCCTGAGAAGCCCAGTTTGAAGTTCAAGCGATCACCATCGATCCGGCTTCACACCTGCTGAACAACTGACTGGGCACTCAACCTCGTCAATCGTTCTGCAAGCTTGTTCGATATAGTAGCGAGTTATGGAAATTGTGCAAGCACATTTCTGCTTCGGCGCAACGATTTTAGCGCCGCGACGCGCGACGTAAGCGCGCCGCAAGGCATTGTGCATAGGTTGTCGATAGACGCGCATCGAGCGCGTGATGACCAGCAACACGAGCTCGTGACAAGAGTGTTCCGTGGCTCCATTCGAGCGCTGTTTTTGAATGCAAATGTCGTCTCGCATGAAGCCTGTCGTTGAGTTTGCGCGAGTGACCTGACCGCGCTGGGTAGAGCGTGCTTCGGGCACCGAGTTCATGACTTGATTTTGTCACGTGTCACTAACAGACTAGAGCGCTGAGCAAATGATCCATGCCCACACGTTCGCGCACCTTTGCCGAAGTATGCGAGCGAGCTGATTGCTCGACCGCGCATCGTTCAATACACGCATATATTCCGGCTCTTTTTCAGGATTTCACCTCGCCATGACTCATCGTTGCGTCTGTTGGTTCTGCTCGATTCTGCTGTTGAGCGCGGGTCTATTCGGCGTGGCGCAAGTCGTCGCGGCGCCCCCGGCCGCACCGCCGTTGGCGGCGACGATTTCGGTCGACGATTTGGTCGCGCAGGTGAAGGCCTCGACCGAAGAAATCGAGCGCTGGTTGGATAGCGAAGCGAGCTACAACGAACACAAGGATCACGTCAAGGACGAGGCCAACATTTTGACCATCGTGGCGCTCGTCTTGGCCAAGCACGAGCAGAACCACGAACTGCAAAAGACCGCCCCCGCGCTGATCGCGCCGGCCCAGCAATTGGCCAAGGCAAAAAATTTCTCCGAAGCGCAAAAATCTTTGGTCAATTTGAAGGAAGCGCTGGGGGGACAGGGGGACGTCAAGGCACCCGAGTGGTCGCGCATTGCCGGCTTGGGATCAACAATGCGACGGGTAGCGGCCACCCATACCAAGCTGCGGAACTCGCTCAAGCGTCTCGATCCAAGACGCGCGGCCGATAACGCCCGGGCCGCTACGGTGCTGGCAGCCGTGGGCCAGGCGATCATCTATGACACCCACGAGGTCAAGGATCCTGCCGATTTGCCCAAGTGGTACACCATGAGCGCCGAGATGCGCGACGCCTGTGGCGAACTGAGCAAAGCGATTCGCGCCGGCGACAAAGGGGCCGCCACGGCCGCGGCCGAACGAGTGCAAAAGAACTGCGACGACTGCCACGCAGTCTTCCAGCCGTAGCGCCGCGGGGGCAACAACAACGCCGCGCGGGAAGCAACGTCAGTCAGGCCGCAACGATTGTTACGGTTCGATGAGTGATCACGGCCATGACGATTCTCGATTCAATGTAGCGTTGGCATACCTACCAAGCCGGTGGCTTTGCCACCGATCTCGGCGGCAGAGCCGCCGGCTTGGGTGAGCCAGCGATGCATGCTCCCTAGAATTGCTCTGGGGGGCCGCGACTATTTCACCGAGCGCTCGCGACTGGTCGCATGTGCGGCACTCCCCATCGTTCCGGTAAAACGCAGCGGTTTTCCGGGCTTTTCAAGGCATTTCGTGCCTTGAGCCAGGGCGTTTCTTGCCCTAGAACGTGCTACACTTGCAGAGCTTTTCGGCCGCAGGTTGCCGAAGCATTGTTTCGTAGCCGTTTGCCAGGTTCGGTCGATGCCGCTGCTGCACCCTTCACTACAGTTTACCCATCCTCTTCCGTTTGGCGCGATTCTGCAGGATGGAGGCGTTCAGTTCGTCGTCTTCAGCCGTTCGGCGACGGGCATGCGGGTGTTGCTCTACGACCACGTCGACGATCCCGATCCGGCTGAAGTCGTCCAACTCAACCCGGAACTCGACCGCTGGGGAGACATCTGGAGCGTGTTCGTCCCGGGCATTGGTCCCGGGCAGCTCTACCACTTCCAGGCCGACGGGCCGTTCGCTCCCCAGGTGGGCCATCGGTTCAATGGTCGCGCGCGGCTGATCGACCCCTATGCCCGAGCGCTGGCCGGCAATTACCTTCCCAACGATGACGGCATTACGCGTCCGCCCAAGTGCGTGGTCATTGACGATTCGTTCGACTGGCAAGGCGATCGCCACCTGCGGCGCAATCTGTCGGAATCGGTGATCTACGAAATGCACGTGCGCGGGTTCACACGCTCGGGCAATAGTGAGGTCGACCACCCGGGCACGTACCTGGGGGTGATCGAGAAGATCCCCTACCTGCAATCGCTGGGAGTGACCGCCGTCGAGTTGATGCCGGTGCTCGAGTTTCCGATCAACGCGCCCAACGGCCGCAACGAACATCGTCCAAACTACTGGGGCTACGACCCATTGGCGTTCTTCGCTCCGCATCGTGGCTACGCGGCCAGTTCGGAGCCTGGTGCCCAAGTCGTTGAGTTCAAGCAAATGGTCCGGGCGCTGCACCAGGCGGGCATCGAAGTCATCCTGGACGTGGTGTTCAACCACACGGCCGAAGGGAACGAATTCGGCCCCACAGTCAGCTTCAAGGGACTGGAAAACCGCGTCTACTACATGCTGGCCAACGGCGGCAGCACGTACAAAAACTACTCCGGCTGCGGCAACACGGTCAACGGCAATCACCCGATCGTCCGCGAGATGATATTCTTGTGTTTGCGGCATTGGGTGTTGAACTACCACATCGACGGCTTCCGCTTCGATTTGGCGTCGATTCTCAGTCGTGATCGGAACGGCGATCTGATGCCCAACACGCCGTTGATCGAGCAGATTGCCGAAGACCCCTTGTTGTCCGACACCAAGATCATTGCCGAGGCCTGGGACGCGGCGGGCGCTTACCAGGTGGGCTCGTTCGCCAACTTGCGGTGGGCCGAATGGAACGGCCGCTACCGCGATGACATCCGGCGGTTCTGGCGCGGCGATGAGCACACGCTGGGGGCCTTGGCCACGCGCTTGGCCGGGTCGAGCGACCTGTACCAATCGAGCAACCGCCGGCCGTATCACAGCATCAATTTCATCACGTCGCACGACGGCTTCACGATCAACGACCTGAACACCTATTCGTATAAGCACAACGAAGCCAACGAAGAACAGAACCGCGACGGCGACAACAACAACTACAGTTGCAATTTCGGCTTTGAAGGCCCCACTCGCCGCCGCCGGATCAACGAGTTGCGAAACCAGCAGGTCCGCAACATGCTGGCCACTTTGTTGCTCAGCCAGGGCGTGCCGATGTTGCTTTATGGTGATGAATGCCGGCGCACCCAGCGCGGCAACAACAACGCCTATTGCCAGGACAACGAAATCTCCTGGTTCGACTGGAAGCTGGTCGAACAGCAAGAGGATCTGCTCCGGTTCGTGCGGACGCTGATTCAGTTCCGTCGCAATCAACCGACCGTGCGGCGGCCGACCTTTCTGAACGGCGAGCAGGCGGCGGGGAACCCCTTCCCCGATGTCAGTTGGTACTCGGCCGACGGCGCCGGTGTCGATTGGAACAGCAACGATCACAGTTTGATCTGCCTGCTAGCCGCGAACCGCGGCACGGCCGCCAACGCGGCCCCCGCGCGGCATGTGATGATGATGATCCATGCTGGCACGCTCCCCCGGCAATTCATCGCGCCGTCCATCGCCCACGAGGTCGATTGGCGGCTGTTTGTCGATACGGCGGCCGAGAGTCCAGACGATATCTACCCCGAGTTCGATGGGCCCATGTTGCTGGCCGACGGTCGGGTGACGCTCGTTGATCACGCGTTGAAGTGCTATGTCTCGGCCGAGTGAATGGCAGGTCGCGCCGCCGGCACGGCTGCCCGAGCAACTCGGGCCCGACGAGGTTCACGTCTGGCTAGTCCGGCCCGACGATTTAGAAGTTCGGGACTGCCGCACGCGGGCCTTGGCCATGCTGGCACCCGACGAGCGGGCGCGCTATGACCGGTATCGGCACGTGCCGTCCCGAGATCAATTCCTGGCCGCCCGAATGTTGCTGCGCGGGGTATTGAGTCGCTACACCGACCAGCCAGCCGCCGATTGGACCTTCGCGACCAATCAATATGGCCGGCCCGAGATCGCCACGCCCGAGGTTTCGCCCCGGCTGCGGTTCAACCTTTCGCATACCACTGGTCTAGTGGCCCTGGCCACGGTGCGTGAATGCGATATCGGCGTCGACGTCGAAACGGTGAACCGCCGCAACGGCGGGGTCCATCTGGCCGAGCGGTACTTCTCGCCGTCCGAGGTGCGCGACCTTCTGCAAGTACCCCTGGACCGCCAGCATCGCGAGTTTTTCGACTATTGGACGCTGAAAGAGGCGTACATCAAGGCCCGAGGGCACGGCCTGGCGTTGCCGCTCGACGCCTTCAGTTATCACCTGAACGAGCAGGCCGCGCCGACCATTTCGTTCGACGCCCCGAAGATTGCCGACGAGCCGGCCGAGTGGCAATTCGGCCAGTCGTGGCCCACGGCCGAGCATCGACTGGGCCTTGCGGTGCGCGTGGGGCGTGGCGGCACGCTGCCGGTCGTGATGCTGCCGACCACGCTATCAGAGATTTAATCTTCACGCGGCCACGGGCTCACAGGTCCGCAGACCCTCAGCCCACGCGCAGTTTTTGCCGACTCGCGGTGCGGATTTTTGTTTCGCGAAAAAGATTTCCGCGAACTCACCACGCGGCGTGTGCGTACTCGTGCTGCACAAAACAACGCAATTCGTCGAGCGTTTTGCCACGCGCCCGCGCGCGGCCACGCGGCGACGAGCTAAATGTTTCGTGATTATCCTGGGGCGGCTGATTTTTGCTGGCTGACCGCGGCGCTGATTGACGATGAACCGAACATCCCGGGCATGCCAAATTGTCCTTGCTTGCAGATGGCAGCACTCATGAAACACCCCGCCAATAGCTCCGCGCTCGACCCCACCGCCGACCAAGAGTCGACTGCGGTGAGCGACGGTGGCGGCGGCGCGTCGGGCGTGGTGGAACGCTGCCCGGTGATCTATGCCGACCGGGTCTATCTGGGGACCGCCGGCCCGCGCCGCGTGCGCGTGGTCTGCTTCTCGCTCGACGACCGCCGCGCACTGACGAACAACGCGGCGTAGGGGCCACGCGCTGCTATGTTTTGCAGGGTCAGTTGTCCGTCGTCAGTAGTCAGTTGCAGGAGAAGCAGTTAGCGGCTAGCGATGAGTATGAGCTGGCGCGCAGCTGACCCATCATCACCGAGCCAGCGCTAGCCCTTCTCCCGCCGGGAGAAGGTGGCCGAAGGCCGGATGAGGATCCCCTCTCAACTTCAAATCGCGCCCACCTGGCGGGCGCCAATGCTGATCCTTGCCGGTCGATACCGTCATTCCCGCGCAGGCGGGAATCTAGTGGTGGCGGTTGACGTCTAGATTCCCGCCTGCGCGGGAATGACGCTCGAAACTCGAATGCCGCCTACTGATCGCCGTCCGATGACATCAACCGAAGTAGCTTTGGCGGAAAGCTGATTCACTCGCTATGATGCCGCCATGGCAGAGGAATCAAACCCTTATGAAGCGCCTCGGCAAACCGTCGAAGCTAACTCAGGTCGCTGGCAACGACCTGCTTTGATCGCTTTACTGTTGCTGGCCGGCCCGGTTGTTTTGGGCGCCTATTTCGGCCTGGGAATACTGTCGACGGTCGCCATTGCGATCGCGCTCAATTTCGCGATTCGCCACCTCAAGCGTTCGCAAGCCGAGCGTGGTGCGTCGGTGAACCCGCTGCCGTACTTTGCCCTATCGATGGCGGTGCTGGGCGGCTTCCTGTTGTGGTTGCGCTTTCGCCCCCCATTGATCGCAGGCGAAGTTCGTGGCTCCTGCTCGGCCGGCCGCCCGGGGCTCGCGATGGTGTCTTCATGTGTCCCTGAATGGCAATAAAAAAGCCCAGGGGGTGGAACCCCTGGGCTTATGGTGGTTAGCACGTTGATGCGGATGGCCGGCGCGGCGAACGCCGGCCATTCATCACTCATCATTCCGCAGTCAGCACTCGCTCACAGCGTCCAGCCGCTGCGGTATTCCTTGGTCAACAGCGCGTTCAGGCTCGGGTCGTTCGTCACCTTGCCCGTCGCGCCGTCGTATTCGACCTTGCGGCCGGCCTTGATGGCTACGTTGCCCAGTAAAATCGACTCGGTCAGTGTGCTGGCGTACTGGAAGTTCGACATCGGGGCCGGGCCACCCTTGATGCCGGCGATCCACTCTTCCTTCATGCCCAGGTCACCCTTGCCGTTCCGAGGAATCGTCTCGGGCACCTGCTCGCAGGCCGCCACGATCTCCTTGGCGTGAGGGCCCAGGAACTTGTACTCGGCCCCGTAGTCGTTGGGCGAATAGAGGGTCCCCTTCTCGCCGATGATCAGCGAGCCGCTGTCGCTCGGCTTTTCCCCTTGCAGCAGCGAGTCCGGCGGCAGCTTCTTGCGAGCCCGTTCTTGCCC
Organism: Planctomycetota bacterium; assembly: GCA_018242585.1. Taxonomy (NCBI): domain Bacteria; kingdom Pseudomonadati; phylum Planctomycetota; species Planctomycetota bacterium. The sequence goes on along the minus strand of JAFEBQ010000001.1, from coordinate 59,255 downwards.
TTCGTACCAGACGAACTTGATCGGCCCGCGCCCTTCGATGCCGGGGAACTGGAAATGAATCACAGCCCAACTGGGGAACGTCTCGGGATTGACCTCGGCACTCTTGGCGTCGATCGACGACGGCGCGGTCAGCTTGAGCGCGTTGAACGCCATGTTCGCCGTGTGACAGGCCATGTCCCCGAGCGCCCCGGTGCCATAGTCCCACCAGCCGCGCCAGTTGAACGGGTGATAGACGCGCTCTTCGTAGGGACGTTCCGGCGCGGGGCCGAGGAACAAATCCCAATGCACGTGCGACGGGACCGGCGTGGCGGGCAACTCGGCCAGCGCCTTGCCATGCAGCGCCGACAATGCCGCGGCGCGGCCGGCCTTGGTCATCAGAATGGCGTCGGAGCTTTGCGGCCAGACCGGCCGATTGGTCCAAACGTGTACTTCCTTGACGTCGCCCAATACTCCGGCGCGCAGAATCTCGGCCGCGCGGCGCAGGCCGTTGGCCGCCGTTCCCTGATTGCCCATCTGGGTCACGACGTTCATCTTGGCCGCGGTTTCGCGCATCAGCCGGGCTTCATGCACGGTGTGCGTCAGCGGCTTCTGGCAATAGACGTGCTTGCCCAGCTTCATGGCCATCATGCTGGCCGGCGCGTGGGTGTGGTCGGGCGTGCTGACCGTGACGGCGTCGATCGACTTGCCCATTTCATCGAGCATCTGGCGGAAGTCGTAGTACTTCTTGGCGTCGGGGAACTTCTCGGCCTTCTTGTTCAAGTAGTTTTCGTCGATGTCGCACAGCGCCACGATCTCGGCCACCTGGCCGGCCTGATCGGTGTCGCTCGAACCCTTGCCGCCGACGCCAATGCACGCCACCTGCACGCGCTCGTTGGGCGATTTGCTTTGCTGGGCTTGCAGACCCGCGGCGACCCAAAAGCCGACGCCGGCCAGGCCGGATTCTTTCATGAACGAGCGACGAGTACGTTGGCGAGCCATGGCGGGAACCTCACGTGGGTTGAGTGGGCGGGAATGTTTTGGGGCGGCTGGTGTCGTGTTGAGTAGCGTCGGTAATCACTTGGCCGCGATATCACTATCGAACACGCGGACCTTCTTCCAAGTTTCCTTGTTCTCGGCAATGAATTGCAAGTGGAGCGGCGCGGTCTGATAGGCGTCGTGCGCGGCTCGGTCCTTGAAGATCACGTGCAGCGCGACGTCAAAGTCCCGGTCGTTCACCGGCCGGGCCAGATCGGCCAGCGTGCCGGTACAGTAGAACACCGTGCCTGGGTGCTTGGACAGATACTTGTCACAGGCATCGACCAGCTTCTGCCGGTTGGCGTCGGTCGGGTCGTTCAACGAGAAATAGACAATGTGGGCGAGCATCGGGCTGGTTCCTTCGGCGGGTAAGTTGGCAAGAGCGTGCGACCGTAGCCCCCAGGCCACGACGGCCAGGGCCACAAGCGCCACGGAAGTCACGACCCAACGTCGCGACGAGAAGTTTTGCAAGCGAGACATGCGAGCGTTCCTTTCGGGTTGGCAAACTCGTCGAGTGGGAGTGAACGCCACCGACGCGAGCCATTGAGGATACTAGCCCGCCGGCGCGTCTCAAGAGGCGTTTGCCCCGCGCGTCGGAAAAAACGCCTGCACTTCTGAACCTGGCTGGAGCGCAATCCCCCCGTCCGTCATTCCCGCGCAGGCGGGAATCTAGGGGGCAAAAGTCTCCACGCTAGATTCCCGCCTGCGCGGGAATGACGGAAGAATTGCGGGTGTTACCTGCCTGCGAGCGTTGTGCGCTACGCCTGCCCGCTCGCCTTCGCCCCCACATTGGCGCCGGTGGCGACGGGATCCAGGCTGCCGCCGGGGGCGATCACCGCGGTATTCCGGCCGTTTCGCGCCGCCGCGGGGCCTAGTAATAGCTCCAAGTCCCGTTCGTCCAGAATCTCGCGCTCTTCCAGCGTCTTGGCCAGCAGGTCGAGTTGCGGGCGCTGCTCTTCGAGCATCTTGAACGAGCGATCGGCCGCCTCGTGGAGTATCTTGGAGACTTCTTCGTCGATCACCTGGGCCATGTGCTCGCTGAACTCGCGCTGCTCGATGATCTCGCGCCCCAGGAACGGGTTTTCTTCGCTCGAGCGATAGGCCACCGGCCCCACGCGCTCGCTCATTCCCCAATGCGTCACCATCCGGCGGGCCAACTGGGTACACCGCCTCAGGTCGTCCTCGGCGCCGGCGCTATACTCGCCAAACACCAGCTTTTCGGCCGCGCGACCACCGAGCATGAACACCAGCCGCGAATGCAACTCTTCCTCGCCGATGTTCATCCGGTCCTCGGCCGGCAAAAGTTGCGTCACGCCGAGCGCGCGTCCGCGCGGAATGATCGTCACCTTGTGGACCTTGTCGGTGCCGGGCAGCAACCACGCCAGCAGCGCGTGCCCCGACTCGTGATAGGCGGTCATCGTCTTTTCCTTGCCGGCCAGCACTTCCTCGCGCTTGGGGCCCATCAGCACCCGGTCCCGGGCAACTTCAAAGTCCTCCATCGTGACGCGGTCTTTTCCTTCGCGCGTCGCCCACAGCGCCGCTTCGTTGACCAGATTGCGAATGTCGGCTCCGGTGAGCCCCACCGTGCCGGCGGCCAGGCGTTCGATATCGACATCGTCAGCCAGCACCACGTTCCGGGTGTGAACCTTGAAAATGGCCACACGACCCGCCAGGTTCGGCCGGTCGACCGTGATGTGCCGATCGAAACGTCCCGGCCGCAACAGCGCCGGATCAAGCACGTCGGGCCGATTGGTCGCGGCCAATACGATCACCGATTCAGTCGGCGTGAAGCCGTCCATCTCGCTCAGAATCTGGTTCAGTGTCTGCTCGCGTTCGTCCTGGCCGCTGCCCAGGCCAGCGCCGCGGATGCGCCCCACGGCGTCGATTTCGTCGACGAACAAAATGCACGGCGACGATTCTTTGGCCGTTTTGAACATGTCGCGCACTCGGCTGGCGCCGACGCCGACGAACATTTGAATGAACTCCGAGCCGCTGATCGAAAAGAACGGCACGCCCGCCTCGCCGGCGACCGCCTTGGCCAACAGGGTCTTGCCGGTTCCCGGCGGCCCCATCAAGAGCACCCCCTTGGGAATGCGCCCTCCCAGGCGTTGGAACTTCTCGGGGTTCTTCAGGAACTCGACCACTTCGGCCAGGTCGTTCTTGACGTTTTCCAGGCCGGCCACGTCGGCGAACGTGATCCGCTGCGCGTTGCTCTCGTAGCGCTTGGCGGGGCTCTTGCCAAAGGCTGACAAGATGCCGCCCCCCATGAACTGGTCGCGCATCCGCCGGACCATCATCCAGACAATGGCCAAAAAGATCAGCGGCACAACCAGATACAAGATCATCTGGGGCACCGTGTTGTCCGTCGGCAAGTTGGCTCGATAGTGCTCGCCCAACTCGTTGCGCAAAATCTCGTCCAGCTTTTCGCCGGCCAGCGGGCTGAGCACCACGGCGAACTTCTGTTGCAGCGGCTGAGTGGCCTTGGACTTCCCTTCGGCGTCGACTTCCTCGGGCGTGGCGGGGATCTTTTTGAACTCGCCGAGCGCTTTGCTGTAGCTGACCAGTTCGACCTGGGCGACGTTATGGTCCTTCAACTGTTGCATGAAGAAGCCATAGCTGATCAGCGACCGGCTGGACCACTCGCTGTAGTTCATGCTGAAGTAAATGGCCATCAGCATCGCGATGGCAAACAGAATGGGCCACATGCCCGACCGGGGGACCGAGGACCGGTTCTTGGATCCCGACTCAGGGCCGGTCGAAGGTTCGCTCATGCCAATCCTTTCCAAACATTTCGCTGCCGAAGGCCATCGTTCACCAGGGTGATCCCTGACCAAGCCGGGGCAAACGTGGTACTTTGCGTAATCAACCGGGTGCCACGGGTGGCTTGTCCATCAGTGCGATGTGGCACCAGGCCGGAACTTGTCATTTGATCCGTAGGCATTCTACTGTCGGCATCGAGACCGATGAACCCGCACGGCGAGCCCAAACCAATGAAATCTGTGTCATCCCGCCACACCGAAGCCCCCCGAGATGATGCCTTGCCCGACGACGAAACGGTGAAAACGCCGCAGCTAGCCTCAGCGTCCGGCGACAAGCCGGTTCGTCGCGGCGTGGTAGCGGTCATCGCCGAGGGGGAGAAGCTGCTGGTGATCCAGCGCGCCCTTTACATCCCTGCGCCGGGGGCCTACTGCTTTCCGGGCGGCCACATTGAACAGAACGAAACCGAAGAAGTCGCCCTGGCCCGCGAGCTGCGCGAAGAGCTGGCCCTCGACGTGCGGCCAACGCGGCAACTGTGGCGCTGGACCACATCGTGGGGCGTCGATCTCAGTTGGTGGAGAGTCTCGGTCGCCGACCTGGCCGTGATGAAACCAAACACGAACGAGGTGCAGAAGGTCGTCTGGTGTACGCCGGCCGAGATTCTGACGCTGCCGAACTTGCTGGAAAGCAACCGGCGATTTATCGACCTGGTAATGACCGGCGAAGTCACGCTGGAATAATTGCCGAGCGTTTTACGCTCTCCAAAGATTCCCGGCGTCAACTTGCCCCAATACCGCCGCCTGGCGTTGGCAAGCAGTTTATGTACCGTAGTAGAATCGGGGGCATGGAATGGTGGAAACTTCAACTCTTGATCTGGTTCTTTTGGATTTTATGGGTGCTTTGCGGCACTGTCGATAAGGGTATCGAGAACATCCGCGATCCGCTGCCAGATGGCAGCCGGCGTGGTTTTAGTTGGATGCCAATTATTCCCGTACTCCCGCTCGCGTTTTGGGGCGTTGCGGAATTGATTGACATTGCAGTCGCGCCGTGGGGTAGCCTCGCGATCGGGCTGCTACATGCAATTCTAGGCGCTTATGCACTCGCCTATTTCATCCTCCGGGCGGCGACATTGCGCACGCTCGCAAAAAATCATTCCGCTTAACAAGGCCAGCTACTGATTCGACTGCCCCATTACCACCAGCCTGCATTGCTTGCAGCCCACGGCTAGATTGTTAGAATCGTTTCCCGGCGATTCGCTCTTGTTTTCATGTTTGGCCCAACCGGGGAGATACTGCGCCCATGAGCCTCGAGACCAGCGCTTGGGAGTCGGCCGCGGCAGCTTGGACGCATCGTCATTTATTGGGCCTCGAAGAGCTGACGGCTGACGAGATCACCCTGATCCTCGACACGGCCGAAAGTCTGAAAGACGCCACCGGCGGCTGTCGCCAGAAGCTGCCCATTCTGGCCGGCAAGACGATGGCCAATCTGTTCTTCGAGAACTCGACCCGCACGCGGATTAGCTTCTCTCTCGCGGCCCGGCGGTTGGGGGCCGACACCATCGACTTTGCCGCCAGTGGCAGCAGTCTTTCCAAAGGCGAAACCTGCATCGACACGGCCAAGAACATCGAAGCGATGGGAGTCGATGTGATGGTCGTCCGCCATCGGACCCCCGGCACGCCTCATCTGCTGGCCGACAATTTGGACTGCGCCGTGATCAATGCCGGCGACGGTCCGCACGAGCACCCGACGCAGGGGCTGCTCGACTTGCTGACTATCCGCCAGCAGCGCGGTTCGATCGCCGGCTTGACCGTCGCGCTGGTCGGCGACATTCAGTTCAGCCGCACCGCCCGCAGCAACATCTGGGGGCTCAAGAAGCTGGGCGCGCATGTGATCCTCTGCGGGCCGGCCACCCTGGTCTCGCCGCGCTGGCGGGAGCTGGGCGTCGAAGTTTCGCACAACCTGGATGAAGTTCTGCCGCGCTGCGATGTGTTGAACCTGTTGCGGATACAATTCGAGCGACAGACGACGCGGCCGTTCCCGTCGGTTCGAGAGTACGCGCTGCTGTATGCGATGAACCGCGAACGGATCGCCCGGGCCAAGGACGACATCCTGATTCTGGCCCCCGGCCCGATCAACCGCGGCGTGGAAGTCACGCCCGAGGTGGCCGACGGCCCCCACTCGGTCATCCTGGAACAAGTCAGCAACGGCCTGGCGGTGCGGATGGCGGTGTTGTGGCTGATTTGCAAACGGCTTGAGATGTAAGACGGTGGCGATAAGCGTAGGTCAGGCCTTGGCCTGACATTATTGTGTCCTGCGGAACAAGCGGTATCGCTGTAAGAAATGGATCCCACATTGATGTCAGGCCAAGGCCTGACCTACAAAGACACAAGCAGACACGTCACTACCGACCCCGAAGGACGGCAAGCGAATGACCAGCATCCTGATTGAAAACGGCCGCGTGATCGATCCCAGCCAATCGATCGACCGCGTGACCAGCGTGCTGATCGTCGACGGCAAGATCGCCGGCTTCGACGTGGCGCGGCAAGCGCACCACGAGGTAATCGACGCTACGGGCAAGATCGTCACGCCGGGCCTGATCGATATGCACGTCCACCTGCGCGAGCCCGGCCGCGAGGAAGACGAGACGATCGCCACGGGGACCGCGGCCGCGATCGCCGGCGGGTTCACCAGCATCGTCTGCATGCCCAACACCGAGCCGCCGATCGACACCCAGGGGACCGTCGAGTTCATCCAGCACCAGGCCGCCCTGGCCGGTAACTGTCACGTTTACGTGGTGGCTTGTGTCAGCAAGGACCGCGAAGGGAAGGAATTGGCCGAGATTGGCCAATTGGTCCAGGCCGGCGCCGTCGGCTTTAGCGATGACGGCGCGCCGGTCCACAACGCCGAGCTGATGCGCCGCGCGTTTGAATATGCCCAGATGTTCGACCGCCCAATCTTGAACCACGCCGAAGTGCCCGAGCTGACCACCGGCGGCGTGATGCACGAAGGGCTGGTGTCGATGATTCTCGGCTTGCCGGGCATGCCCTCGGCCGCTGAAGACGTGATGGTCGGTCGCGACCTGGAACTGGCCGCCACGACGGGCGGGCGGATTCACGTCATGCACATTTCGACCGAGGGGGCCATCGACATCGTCCGCCGGGGCAAGCGGCGCGGCGTGCGCGTGACCACCGAGGTGTGTCCGCACCATTTCGTGCTGACCGACGAAGCGCTGCGCTCGTTCGACTCGAACTTCAAGATGAGCCCGCCGCTACGGGCCGAGAACGATCGCGCGGCCTGTGTCGAAGGCTTGAAGGACGGCACGATCGACTGCATTGTCACCGACCACGCCCCGCACGCGGCCGAGAAGAAGATGCAAGAACTTGACCGCGCCCCGTTCGGCATCGTGGGGCTCGAAACGGCGCTGCCGCTGGTGATCACCCACCTGATCGAGCCGGGACACCTCGACTGGTCGCAGGCGATCGCCAAAATGACGATCAACCCGGCGCGTATCCTGGGGCTCGATCGCGGCACGCTCCGCGCGGGTGCGCCGGCCGATGTGACGATTATCGACCCCGGCTACGAGTGGACGGTCGAGCGCGAGCAAATGCGCAGCAAGAGCAAGAACAGCCCGTTCCAGGGTTGGCGCGTGCGCGGCCGGGCCGACGTGACAATCGTCGATGGCCAGGTCAAGTACCGCGCCGGCGTCGAGAACCTGGCGCTAGCGGGGCGGTAATACGTTTTCGCTCGTTCATTGCTGGCCGGGGAGCACCAGCGGATGGCGTTGCTCATCGACGGCTACAACTTGATCTACGGGGCCGGCATCGTCGGTCGCGGCTTTGGTCCGGGCGGGCTCGAACGCTCGCGGATGGCCCTGCTCAACTCGCTGGCCTCGGCTCTCAGTGACGCCGAGTGCCGCATCACGACGGTCGTCTTCGATGCGTCGCAAGCCCCGCCGGGTCTACCCGACCGGTTGCAACACCGCGGGATCGAAATTCGTTTCGCGCGCGATTACGCCAGCGCCGATGAACTGCTCGAAGAGTTGATCCAGGCCGACACCTCGCCCCGCCGGCTGACGGTCGTGTCGAGCGACCATCGCGTGCAACGGGCCGCTAAACGCCGCCGGGCCATCGCCGTCGACGCCGATGTTTGGTTCGGCCAGTTGCTTTCGCAATTGCCCCACCCGCGCGAGGAACAGTCGTCATCCAAGCCGAGTCAGCCGCACGTTTCGGCAAGCGAAGTGGAATACTGGCTGCGCGAGTTTGGCGGCGAAGTCAGCGAGGCCGCGCCAGACAAAGAACCGAGCGACAGCGACCGCATCTTCCCCCCCGGCTATGGCGAGGACGTCGAGGAGAAGTGAGCGAACGGACGGCGTTCGCTTTTCCCAAGCCGGCGGCTCGGCCGCCACCCAACGGCGACAGAGTCGCCGGCTTGGTATGCCAGAGCGCGCGGCGATGATACTACGAAGGATCACTTCTTCGGCGCGAGTTGCCAGGTAAGCTGCCCGCGGGTCACCCGCGGCTCGATGCCCGACTCAAGAATCAAGTAATGCCCCCGCGAGACGACGAGCGGCTCGGCTCGGCCGGGGACTTCAAGCGGGGCATCTCGGCACTCATCGGCGGGTGTCAATCAGAGGGCGTCGGGCGAGCACAGGCAAACGTCTCACCTAAAGTCCGCCCTTCACGGCCAAACCCAACGGACGAAACGCCCTTTTTTCACGTGCCGCTCGATACGGCGTTGGGTTTTGTACGTCGGGACGGAATATACTACATCATCAGCCCCTGGCTCGGCCCATTCAATTGACAACTTGGCGCAGTTGCCGGGACAATTGGCCGTAGGTTGGGGCGTTACGGGAACAGATTGCCGCTGGGCTAGCGAGCAACGGAGATGCGGAGGCGGAAGTGATGCGAGCCCTCAGGTTAGCGCTAGCGGTCTGGCTGGCGGCATTGGTCATTGGCACGTCGTGGGCCGCTCCTCCGGCCAAGCCGACCAAGCCCAGCGACAAGGAACGCGCCCAGGCGATCAACAAGCTGCGCTCCAAGACCGAGGCCACGCGCCACGACGGCGTGCTGCAGCTCGAAGCCTTCAAGGATCCCGAAGCAGCCAAGCTCCTGTATCAATACGGCCTGCACGACCCGACCGAACGGGTGCGGCTGGCGGCGTACGAAGTCTTGATGAAGTTCAAGGACGAGCGCCCGGTTTGCGACTGGCTGGTCGAGCAATTGAACCAGGAGTCGCGCCGGCCGACGCCCAATCAGTATTCGCCGCTGTTGCTCAGTGTGCTGTTGAGCAGCGATCTGGCCGAAGTGCAACAGACGTCGATGCGCTACTTGAATGACCACCTGGCCAACGCCCGCGGCGGGGACTTGTTCATCGTCTCGATGATCGACCTGCTGGGGGCTCGGGGCGATGCCGGTGACGTCGTGCCGCTGGAAAAAGTAGCGCAGTCGAAGCTGTTCAACGACTTTTTCGTCCGCCGCGCAGTGGTCCAAGCGTTGGTCCGCATCGATCGCACCGAGGCGGTCGAAGCGCTGGTCAAGCTGGTGGCCAAGACCGACGGCGAAGCCCGGGCCGACGCCATGGAATACCTGGGGCTGGTCAGCGGTCAAAAGCAATTGACCGAACCGGACCAGTGGGTCCAGTGGTGGGCCGACAACAAGGCCACCTTCAAGTTCCCCGTACCCTTCATGCGGCCGGCGATTCGCAAATTCGAAAACATCGTCATGCGCGGCACGTCTGACTATTACGGGCTGCCCCTGTACGCCAAGAAGATGGTATTCGTGCTCGATAACTCAGGCAGCATGTCCGGCCCGCGGATCGTGGCGGCCAAGCGCGAGCTGATTAACGCGGTGACGGGGCTGAAGGACGATGTGCAGTTCGGCATCGTCATATTCAACAGCGGGATCAGCACCTGGCACAAGGAGTTGGTGCCGGCCGACACGGCCCACAAGATCGACGCGTCGAAGTACATCGAACGGATCATTCCCAGTTCGGCGACAGCCACCTACGACGCGATCAATGCGGCGTTCTTCTACGACGCCGAGGCGATCTATGTCTTGACCGACGGCGCGCCGACGACGGGGCGTTATGTGCTGCCCGACGATATCGTGGCCGCGGTCGGCAAGCAGAACAAAACGCGCCGAGTCTCGATCTATACGATCGGCATCGCTCCCGGAGAACCGGAGAGCATGATGGAGACGTTCCTCCGCACGCTAGCCGAGCAGAACCACGGCCTGTATCGACGTGTGGATGAGTGAGTGTCGTGTTTCACCTCGCCCTTTAAGGGAGAGGTCGCGAGCGCAGCGAAGCGGGTGAGGGTAAATGCGTTGAAGGCCGTGGGATGTTGCGATTGGTGAAGGCAGAGCGAGCCCAATGTCGAATGGCAAGTGCCGTCTTTACCCTCCCCCTGCCCCTCCCTGAAAGGGAGGGGTGTTCATCGCGCCCGTCGCAATGATGAACGATTAAGCAACGGTGAACGATTGCGTTATGCCTTCGCCGCTTTCATCGCCTTGTCCGAGATGTCTTTGCGGCACCAAGCCCCTTCCCAGCGGATGGCCTTCACGGCGGTGTAAGCCTGGAGCTTGGCCGCGGGGATCGTGCTGCCGAGCGCGGTCACGCCCAGCACGCGGCCGCCGTCGGTGACGGCCTGGCCATCGGCTACCGACGTGCCGGCGTGAAACACCTTCACGTCTGGAATCCGGGCCGCCTCGTCGAGCCCGCGGATGATCTTGCCGCGCGGATACTTGCCCGGGTAGCCCTCGCTGGCCATCACCACGCAGACACTCGGCCGCTCGTCCCACACCGGCGCGAGAATTGATTCGAGCCGGCCATCGACCGCCGCGTCGAGCAACTCGAACAGGTCGCTTTTCAACCGCATCATCAACGGCTGACACTCGGGGTCGCCGAAGCGGACGTTGTATTCGAGCACCTTGGGCCCCTGGTTGGTCAGCATCAGACCCGCGTAAAGAATGCCGCGGAACGGCCGGCGGGCACGCTTCATGGCGTGGACCGTTGGCACCAGCACGTGCTCCTCGATCCAGTGCATCATCTCTTCGTTCACCAACGGCGCGGGGCAGTACGCTCCCATGCCGCCGGTATTGGGCCCGGTGTCGCCGTCGAAGGCGCGCTTGTGATCCTGAGCCGCCGGCAAGGTGATGATGGTTTGTCCATCGGTCAGCGCCAGCACGCTCGCCTCTTGCCCGTCGAGGCGTTCTTCGATCACGATCTGGTTGCCGGCCTCGCCGAACTCGCGTTCGCCGCCAATTCGTTCGACCGCGTCAAGCGCTTCGGCCCGGCCGCTGCAAACGATCACACCCTTGCCGGCCGCCAAGCCATCGGCTTTGACCACCACCGGTACGTCTTCGCGATCCTTCAAGTAAGTGATCGCGCGATCGACTTGCTTGAACACTCGGTAGTCGGCCGTCGGCACGTCGGCGTGGCGCAGCAGGTTCTTGCAGAAGACCTTGCTTCCCTCCAACTCGGCGGCCAGCTTGTTCGGGCCAAAGACACGCAGCCGGGCGGCCTGAAACGCGTCGACAATGCCGGCCACCAGCGGGACTTCGGGCCCCACGATGGTCAGGCCGACGTCGTTCTGCGACGCGAATTGAATCAACCGCGCGAAATCGGTCGGCGCAATGTCGATGTTCACGGCATCGACCGCCGTGCCGGCGTTGCCCGGCGCGACGAACACCTGCTTCACGTGCGGGCTTTGCCCCAGCTTCCAGGCCAAGGCGTGTTCGCGGCCACCGTTGCCGATAATCAAAATGTTCGTCGCCATATTTCAGGGGCCTGCTGCTTGGGTGGTTCGATTTCGTTGGCTTAGTTTCGCGAGACTCAAGATTTTACGGCAGTCGGGCCGCTGCTGGAATGGGCTGAAACGGGGCAATTGAGTTACGCCGTCCGAGATGCGAACAGGGTAGCCCGGACAACTTGTTGTCCGGGTCGCATTAGCGACAAGAGGGATCGTGCGCCGTGTCGATCGAGCGGTAAAGCCTTCCCGCGCCCTCTGGTTGCTGCGCAACCCCGACAACAAGTTGTCGGGGCTACCCGCTGAAACGTGGCAATGCGCGCTACGATGGCCGACAGGCCAAGCCGTCTAAGGAGATAAGCCCAACGAAGTGCGCATTTGCCGCAAAGGTTCCAGGTAGTCGTCGAGCTTAAGTCCATCGACGGTGGCGACAGCTTCAAGTGTCAAGCCATCGACCGCTTCGCCGCGCCGGACCAGGTGTTCAATCGCGGCGCGCTCGCTATCCGCGTCGAGCGTACGGACGGCCGCGGTTTGTCCGCGCAGCGCCGCCACTCCCAAGGCCAGCGCGTAGCCCCCCCAGTTGCTCACGCCGGCCAATAGCAAAAAGTCAGTGGCGATGCGACAAGCAATCCGGTCCATCGCCTGCGAAGTACCCGCGCGCAGGATCGTGTCCCACGCGATCGCTCCAGCGCCGATTTCGTTGCCGCCGTCGGCGATGCCGATGGTGGTGATGGGCAGGCGGCGTTCGGCAATGGTCTCGAACAGCAGGTGCGTTTTAGCCATCAGCGGCGTGATGTCGTGGCCGCGCATGTTATGACACCGGTCGCGCGCTTCGGCGGGGACCAGTCGGGCGAATTCCGCCTGGGTCGCGGCCGAGTGTTGATAGCTCGCTGCGGCCATCGACGATAGCGTATGGCACGGCCCGCAACGCTCGATGGAAATCAAGTGCGTCCAATCGCGCGCCGGTCGCGTGTCGAACACCTCGTCGCACCAGGCCAGGCTGCGCCGGCTCGATGCGGCGTCGTTCGCGTGGCGCTCGGGCACCATTGGCGCCAAGCCGTCGAACGGCATGACCAGCACCGACTCGGGGGACAGGCCCGCCGGGCGACAACTTGTCCGCAGCGCGTGCGCGCCGTAGGCGTCGGTGACAATTGTTGTGTGAACGTCCAATTCGTTGAGCACGCGCGCCAGGTAGATCGCCCCCGGCGGGCCATCGGTCTCGATGGTCATGCCGTTCGGGCCGCGCACCGAAAAGCCGGTCAAAATACCGACATGTCGGGCATGAGTTGCCAAATGTTCAGCCGCAGTGCGCAATTGCCCCTGATCGAGCCAACGACCATCGGGCTGGCGAAACGCGGGGAGTCCTCGCGCCGACGGATCGGCGTGGAGGATCGCCTCCCAGCGGTCCCAATCGACGTTGATACGTGACCCAGTGGACACCGTGCGACCTTTGATTGGATTAAGGAATCGAGAAACGCGCGTCGGCCTATTGAATACCGCTGGCGCGAGCGTGTAGGTTATGGCCACTCGCTGAAAATGAAAGATGCATGCGTTGTTTTGCTCGGGAAAAATGGAGCGGCGGAGCGTGCTCTTTCAGGGTCGCGGGTTGCGAACGACTGGCCGACGTTGCGACAGGAACGTAACTCGTCAGGTTGGGTTCTTGCGCACTTCTCCTCAGGCGGTTCGCAGACCAATCGCTGGCGGCCCCCGCGCCGCACGCTGGATCACCGTGCGCCGCTGCCAGCGCCAGCGAAAAAGTGCTAGTTGTCGAGGGTAATGCAGGTTGACAGGGCTAGGGAAATGGCTAAAAAGAGCGGTTGCGAGTTCGTGAAAAATGTCACAATATCGCGCCGGTCTTCGGGCTCCTTTTCTAAGCCCCACAAGGCAAGGAAGTTAGTGATTTACGGCGCGATCGGGTTGCTGGTCGAAATCGACGGGTTTCGATGACGGCAGCGTGGTTCATTTTCGTCGGCGAGTGCGCGCATGGCTGAAAAGAAAAGACCTTCGGTTTCCGAGATCCTCGCATTGTGTCGTCGCATGGATGGCGGCGGCGGTGGCGACGCCCCCGAGACACCTGCGGCAGAGTCCCAGGCGGCAGCGCCCGAGCCCGAAGCGGTGGCTGAAGCGCCCATAGAAGAAGCCGTTGAAGAGGCGCCGGCCGAAGAGCCTGCCGCGGCTGAGGAAGCGCCCCCTGCCCCGGTGGCTGAGGCCGCGGCGGCCAAGAAGCCTGCCGGCGCGCGACCAAGCGTGGCCGATATGATGGCCATGGCCCGCGCGAACAAGCCAGGCGGTGCAGCTCCCGCCGCGCCAAAAGCGGGCGAGGCGAAGACCAGTCCCAAGCCTGCGGCCGCCGCCAAGCCAGCGCCTGCAGCCAAGCCTGCCGCCGCGGCCGGTAAAGCGCCGCTTCCGGATAAGACCAAGCCCGCCGCTGCCGCAGCGCCCAAGGTGGGAAGCGCGAAAGACACCGCGAGCATTCTGGCCGCAGCACGCGCGGCCACGAAGCCTGGCCCGATCTCGAAGGAAGAGTCGGCCAAGCAAGCCGCCGGCAAAGAGATCAAGGTCACCCAGTCCAAGGTGACTGTCCCGCCCATGCCGGTGAAGCCCGACTATGCCAAGGTCAAGCCGGCCAAGGCCGAGGCGGATGAAGATCGCCGCGGCTTCATGGAAATTATCTTTGGCTCGTTCTTGGCCGCTGGGTTCACGTTCCTGGCGACGGCGACGGGGCTGATGGGCCTGGCCACGGCGCGGTTCATGTTTCCGAACATCCTCACCGAGCCTCCCAGCCGGTTCAAAGTCGGCTTCCCGAGCGATTTCCCGCCGGGCACGGTCGACGAGCGGTTCAAGGCGCTGAACGGTGTCTGGGTCGTAAACGCCGAATACAACGGCGTTCGCGAGATCTTCGCGCTGCGGACGGTTTGCACTCACCTGGGCTGCACGCCGAACTGGCTCGAAGGGGAGCAGAAGTTCAAGTGCCCCTGCCACGGCAGCGGTTTCTACAAAGACGGAATCAACTTTGAAGGTCCGGCTCCGCGACCGCTCGAACGATATGCCATCCGCCTGTCCGACGACGGCCAGTTGGAAGTCGACAAGAGCAAGCTGTTCCAGGAAGAACTGGGACAGTGGGTGGACCCGGCCTGTTACGTGACGGTCTAAGAGCGGCTGAATAACTGAACCAGCGACTGAGCAACCGAAGAACGTGGGAAAGCGGCGATAATGGCCACGATCGGCGAGACGATTCGTAATTCGCAACTTTGGAAGAGCATCTTTCGGCACCCCATGCCGATCGATCGTCGTAACCGCATCGTCGTGATGCTGACGAACTTCTTCCTGCACCTGCATCCGGTCTCGATCAAGAAGCAAGGCATCGCGCTCTCGTACACCTGGTGCATGGGTGGCGTGACGTTCTTCCTGTTTCTGGTCGAAACGATCACCGGCGTGCTGCTCATGTTCTATTTCCGGCCGACGCTCGAGTGGGCCTATAACGACATCCTCGCCTTGCGCGACGTGACGAGTCTGGGGGTGTTGCGCGAGCTGCACCGCTGGGGCGCGCACGCCATGGTGATCACCACCTGGTTGCATATGTACCGGGTGTTCTTGACGGGCAGCTATAAGCCGCCGCGCGAGTTCAACTGGGTGATCGGCGTGATTTTGCTGCTGCTCACGCTGCTGTTGTCATTCACCGGCTATTTGCTGCCGTGGGACCAGTTGGCCATTTGGGCCATCACGGTCGGTTCGAACATGGCCCGCGCCACGCCTTTGTTGGGTCACGAAGGCCCCGGTCAGCAACTGCTGCAGATCGGCGGCATCGACATGATCACCAACGCCAGCGACGCGCGGTTCGGCTTGCTCGGCGCGCGGTTCGTCGGCGAGGAAACGCTCAATCGGTTTTACGTATTGCACTGCGTGGCCATTCCGCTGGCCGCGTCGTTGTTGATTGCGATTCACTTCTGGCGCGTGCGCAAGGACGGCGGCATTAGCGGGCCGCTGTAAGCGACGAAAAACGATAAACGCGAAACGATAAACGCCGGCAAGAGCATGGTGGCTTGCGTCGGAGTGCCGGACTGCGAGTAACTCTTGTCCGTGGAAGTACGAAGCTATGCACGGTGACGAACTACATTTTCTGGTGACGGCGGCCAAGCCGCTGGGCTGGTTCTATCTGCTGTTGGCCACGATGAACTGGGTGACCGCCCTGTTGTTGTGGCGCCGCGGGCCGTCAAAGACTTACTTCCATCTGTTCGGCCTGCCGGTCACCAACGTGGCCGCCTGGTTTGCCTTTGGCTCATTCTTCCTGTTGTTGTCCCCCATTGCCATGGACGGGGCGCCGTTCCCGATCTGGCACTTCTGGCCGTTCGAGCCTTGGCTGCCGAGCGCTTGGGTCAAGATCAAGGAATTGGCCAATGCGTTCATCGGCGGTGCCAATGGTCCGGTCGTGCTGACCGGCGGCTCGCTGCTGGGCATGATCGTGTTCTATGTCTTCCGTCGCCCGTTGACCAAGCCAGCCGTGGCTTGGCTGGTGTTCAACCTGTCACTGTTGGGCATGGGCATGGCCATGACCGACCCGAACTTCGCCGCCATTGTGGCCAAGCCCGACAACGTGCCGATCGTTGGTTTGATTTTCTTGCTGGGTTTCTTCACCTGGCTGGCCACGTACAAAGCGGTGTTGAACGACGACCGGATTGCCGAAGGGCTACCGCCGCTGGAAAAGGTGGACGACGAAAAGGTGCTGGTGTGGCCCGACCTGGTTTACACCGAAATGATCTGCATGATCGCGCTGACGGCGTTCCTGTTGTTCTGGGGGCTCGGCCTGCAAGCCCCGCTGGAAGAGCCGGCCAGCAGTGTGAAAACCCCCAATCCGTCGAAGGCGCCGTGGTACTTCCTGGGGTTGCAGGAGATGCTCGTTTACTTCGATCCGTGGATGGCTGGCGTCGTGCTTCCCAGCGTGGTCGTGGGGGGCTTGATGGCGATTCCCTACTTGGACTTCAACAAGAAGGGGAACGGCTACTACACGATCGTGGAACGGAAGTTCGCTTACATCATCTTCCAACTCGGCTTCATCGAATTGTGGGTCGTGCTGATCATCCTGGGCACGTTCCTGCGTGGACCGAACTGGAACATCTTTGGTCCTTTTGAGTTCTGGGACGCCCACAAGGTGCTGGCCATGAACAATATCGACCTTTCCGAGTATTTCTGGAAAGGGTTGATGAACACCGGGCTGCCCAAGGCGCCCGCCGGCACCGGCAAGGGAATGGAGTTGCTCTGGATTGCCTATCGCGAAGCGCCGGGCATCATCCTGACGCTGGGCTACTTGATTGTGCTGCCGCCGATCATGGCGACGACCATCTTGCGCAAGTTCTTCGTCAAGATGGGCTTCATCCGCTACATGATCCTGGCCAACTTGCTGCTGCTGATGGCTTCGCTGCCGGTGAAGATGATTCTGCGCTGGACGGTGAATCTGAAATACATCATTCACATCGACGAATACTTCCTGAATTTGTGATCGCCGGCGGCCCGCTCGCGTCGCGTCGCCCCGGCTGACGACGATCGCGGGCGTATGCAGGTGGTGAAAAGTTTACGCTACATCGGGTTGGATCCCGACGGAACGAAGGCAAGCTGATATGCCCGCTAATGAACAAACTTGGCGCAGTCTGTCGCTGATGCACGTGGTGTTCTGCGTCTCGGGGTTGGTGATGTTGATCGCCACCATCTGGATGCTGGCCAAGGACCACGATCGGGAGTGGAAGAACTACCAGCGCGACTTCCAGAAAGTCGAAATCTGGACGGCCGAAAGCCGGGTCGACGAGTCGGACAGCCCCGCGTTCCAGGCTCGCAAGGCCGAGTTGCAAAAGGAAGTCGCCGCCGCCGCGGCCGAGCACCCGTCGCGTGAGTTGGTCGACGACTTCCTCAAGCGAGCCACGGCGTACGCTTCGACCAACGGTTACGACTTGAAGGCGGTCCAAGATCAGATCGATGTGGCCTTGCCCAAGGGGACGCCCCCTTCGCCCACGGAAGACAAGTCGCAAGTCACGACCAAGCGGGCGGCGCTGCTGGCGGCTATGCAAGCCGTCGTCAACAAGGCCAAGTTCGACGAGGGAAAACGTCAGAGCGAGTTGAAGTTCAAGCGCGCCGAGTTGGACGTCGAGCGCAGCAAGTTTTCGATTGCCGTCGACGAGGGGAAGGACGACGCCGACTTGAAGTCGATCGAGGACGGGGTGCGCAAGGTCGAGAACCTGGTCAATGACTTGAACTTGGCGTATCAGGCCGCCAAGACGCACCGGCTGGACCTGGAAGGCGTGATCGGTCAGATCAACGCTAACGAAGCGGCCAAACAGAAGGAACTGGCCGATTACGAGACTCCGCTCAAGCAGCGTGAAACGGCACTCACTGAGCGCCAGCCTCCCGATGCCATTGGCCGCATCGGCCGCAAGCTGCTCGAAGCGCCAATCATCGACGCCTTTGGCCGGCCGCTCAAGATCGAGCAAATCTGGCTGCCGCAACTGACGCTGAACAACAACTTCCGCGATGTCGCGCGATTCGACCGTTGCACGACCTGCCACTTGGGCATCGACAAGACCGCGCCCGGCTCGGCCGTTGACGCCGGCTATGAGCCGGCCAAACGCGAAAAGCTGACACTGAGCACGCCGAAGCAGGCGCCCCAGCGTGAAAAAGACAAGGATGGCAAGCCAATCCCCATCACGACCGATCTGGTCTATGGGTTCTCGCTGTCCGCCGAGGGACAGTTGAACCCCAACGACGCGACGGTCGACGTGGTGTGGCCGCGCTCGGTGGCCGCCAACGCCGGTCTGAAACCCGGCGACGTGATCGAGCTGATCGAAGACGCCCAGATCGTCGACCGCGCGACGGCCGAAAAGTTTCTGGTGGACCTGGTCACGTGGGGCAAGCCGCTGACGCTCACTGTCCGCCGCGGCATTCCGCAGCCGTTCAGCTCGCACCCGAAGCTCGACTTGTTCGTCGGTTCGCTCAGCCCGCACAAGATGGCCGACGTGGGCTGCACCATCTGTCACGATGGCCAAGGGAGCGCCACCGATTTCAAGTGGGCTTCGCACACGCCGAACAATCCGAACGAAGCCGACGAATGGTCGCGCAAGCACGGCTGGTTCAACAACCACCACTGGATCTTCCCGCAGCAGCCCACTCGGTTTGCCGAGAGCACCTGCTTGAAGTGTCACCACGAAGTGATCGAGTTGGAGCCGAGCGAACGGTTCCCCGATCCGCCGGCGCCGAAGCTGGTCGAAGGCTACAATCTGATCCGGCAATACGGCTGCTTCGGTTGCCACGAGATCAACGGCTACGACGGCCCGTCGAAGCGCAAGGGCCCCGATATGCGGGCCGAGCCGACGTACTTTGCCGCGGCCCAGTCATTGCTGGCCTCGCAGGGGTTGAGCGACGAGATGAAGTTGCTGGCCCGCGACGTGGTCGCCCATCCCGAGGTGACGTCCCAGCGCAAATTGCTGGCCGAGTTGATTGCCGCCGCGCCGCAAAGCGGCGAAGGGACCGTGACGCCGGCGATGAAGAAGCTGGCGGGCCTGCTCGGCGCCGACGATGAAACACCGGGCCAGTTGCGCAAGGTCGGCCCCAGCCTGCGTTACGTCGCGTCGAAGGTCGACAAGGACTTCTTGTATCACTGGATTCGCAACCCGAGCGATTTCCGCCCCTCGACCAAGATGCCCAGGTTCTTTGGCTTGTGGGATCACCTGACCCCCGAGGAAAAGGTGGTCGAAGGACGTCCGATTAACGACGCCAGCGGCCACCCGGTCATGCAACCGAGCCCCGGCTTGACCACGGCCCAGCGTTACGAGCCGCTAGAGATTCTGGCGATCACCGATTATCTGCTGGCCCGCAGCGACAAGTTCGAATACGCCGCTCGCCCCAAGGGAGCCGTCGAGCCGCCGTCGGTCGAGCGCGGCAAGGTGATGTTCCAGACTCGCGGCTGTTTGGCCTGTCACCAGCACGGCGATTTCCCCGCGGCCAAGGACACGCAAGGTCCGGACCTAAACCGCCTGGGCTCGAAGCTCAAGGGGCAGCGCGGCCGCGATTGGCTGTATAGCTGGGTCCGCGAGCCCAATCGCTACCACGCTCGCACGGTGATGCCGAACCTGTTCCTCGAAACGATCAAGGGCGCCGACGGCAAGACGACCGATCCGGCCGCCGACATTGTCGAGTACCTGCTCAAGTCGCAAGGCTGGTCGCCGAAGGAACCGGCCGCTTTGCCCACCGCCGCCAGCAATGGCGACGCCCTGACCGAGTTGACCAAGCAGTATCTAACCGGCGCGTTCACGGTGGTCGACGCCGAGGCTTACGCCAAGAACGGCATCAGCCCCAAGCTGGGCGCGGCCGTCCGCGGCGACGAGACGATTTTGGTCGGTGAGTTCTCGCCTGAAGAACTGGCTCGTCGCAAGTTGCTCTACGTCGGCCGCCGCTCGATCTCGCGATTGGGTTGCTCGGGTTGTCACGACATCCCAGGCTTTGAAGACGCCAAGCCGATCGGCACCGCGCTGGCCGACTGGGGCCGTAAGGAGCCGTCGAAGCTGGCCTTCGAGCAGATTGTCGCTTACCTGTCACAACGTCAGGCCGAAGGGAAAGACCCGGAGATCGCCATCCACAAGAGCGAAATCCACGGCATGAAGAGCCAGCACGCAGGTGACGACCACGAAGAACTCGCTCACCTTGACTCGCACGATGCGCACGGACACCTGACCACGCGCGACGTCAATCAAGACGCGGGCTTCTATCTCGATGCCATGATGCACCACGGTCGTGAAGGCTTCATCTGGCAAAAGCTGCGCGAGCCGCGGAGCTATGACTATCGCAAGACCGAGAACAAGGACTACTTCGACCGGCTGCGGATGCCCAAGTTCAACTTCACGCCCGAACAGCGCGAAGCGGTGATCACGTTCGTGCTGGGTTTGGTGGCCGAGCCCCCCGCCGCGCGCTACGTGTACAAGCCGTCGCCAAATCGGGCCTGGGAGCTGAAGGGTCAGCAAGTCGTCAACAAGTTCAACTGCGCCGGCTGCCATACGATGGAGATGGAGCAGTGGACCTTCGACTACAAGCCGGCCGACAGCAAGGATCCGAACGCGCTGCCCCCCCCGCCGCCGTTCACTGACTTTGCCTTCTTGAACCCGCACTTCACGCCGGCGCAAATGGTGGCCTCGACCAAGGTCGACCGTCGCGGGTTGGGTCGCGCCACGATCACAGGCATGCCGCGCCCCGAGACGATCGAAGACGACGACGGCAAGCCGATCAACATCTTTGAGCTTTGGAAGCCGGCGGCCATCGATGGCCACGTCTGGCCGGTGGGCGGCTTGGACGTGCCAGTGCCCGACACGATGATTGTCAACAAGCGGGCCCCGGTAGGCGGCAATTTGGCCCGCATGTTGCACCCGGTGGCGATGGAACTGGAAAGGCCGAACAACGCGAACGTGAAGGGGAGCGACGCCTGGGGCTGGGTTCCGCCGCCGTTGGTGGGCGAGGGACGCAAGGTACAGTCGGCCTGGCTGCACAACTTCCTGCTCGATCCTTACCCGATTCGGCCGGCCGTGATCCTACGGATGCCCAAGTTCAATATGTCGAGCGACGAAGCGACCGCCCTGGTCAATTACTTCGCCGCCCGTGACAAGGTTGAATACCCGTATGAGTTTGATCCGCGCACGCGGAGCGAGTACCTGTCGACGGCCGAGGCCAAGCACCCGGGCCGGATGAAGGACGCACTAAACGTGATTACGAACAACAACTACTGCGTGAAGTGCCACTTGATCGGCGACTTTGTGCCGGCCGGCAGCGAGAAGGCGCTGGCGCCGCAGTTGGATCGTGTTTCGCAGCGGTTGCGCCCTGACTTCCTGCAACGCTGGATCGCCAACCCCAAGCGGCAATTGCCGTTTACGGGCATGCCGGTGAACTTTCCGCCCGACAAGCCCGCTGACCAGGCCCTGTACCACGGCACCAGCGCCGAGCAGGTGTCCGGCGTGGCGGACTTGTTGTTGAACTGGCCGGAAGTGATGCAAGGCAAGACGTCGATCAAGGCGCTCGTTCCGCCGCCCGCTCCGGCAGTGCCGGCGAGTGGCGCGGCTCCGGCCGGAAATCGTCCGCAGTAATCGACCGCACGCCCGATTCAAAGAAGGACTCCGAATCATGAGCAAGCAGTTTTCAGCAACGATTGCCGCCGCCTGCCTGGCGGTGGCGCTGGTTGCCGGTTGTGGTCGGAACGACGGCTCGCCTCCTCCGGGAGCGCCGGCCGCCGTGCCCGACATGAATGTCCAGATCGACGCGCCCAAGGAACCCGCGGCGCCCAAAACCGAATCGACGCCCGGCGCTGGAACGCCGGCCGGCGATAAAGGAGCCAAGTAGCATGTTATTTCGCGTTGCTCGCCCTGCCCTGTTGTTCTCGGCCGCGTTGGCTGTTTTGGCCGGCGCTTCGACCGCCCAAGCGCAATGGGGCGATCTGAAGATCAAGTTCAAGTACAAAGGCGCGGCCCCCGCTCCGGTGAAGATCAACGTCAACAAGGACATCGAGGTCTGCGGCCCGCACAACCTGGTCGAAGAAGACCTGGTCGTCGGCGCCGACGGCGGCGTGGCCAACATCATCGTTTATCTGCGCACCAAAGGTGTGATGGTCCATCCCGACTACGCCAAGACCGATAATGACAAGCTCGAATACGACAACAAGGGCTGCCGTTTCGTGCCGCACATTCTGCCGATCCGGCTGAGCCAGTCGCTAGTGCTGCACAATTCGGACCCGGTGGGCCACAACAGCAACCTGCAGCCGATGCTGGACGCGGGCATCAACCCGCTGATCCCCTCCAATCAATCGGTCGAGCACAAGTTTGCCCGGGTCCAGACCGTGCCGGTGAAGATCACCTGCAACATTCATCCCTGGATGGTGGGTTGGGTGCTGCCGCGCGATAACCCGTATATGGCCGTGTCGGCGGCGGATGGGACGTTGACGATCGAAAAGTTGCCGGCCGGCGAGTTGGAGTTCCAGGCCTGGCACGAGAAGAAGGGCTACTTGAAGGCTGGCTCGTGGGCCAATGGTCGCTTCAAGCAGACCATCAAGGATGGCGCCAATGACCTGGGGGTCATCGAGCTGGACCCGAGCCTGTTCTAGTGAGCTCGTTTGAACAAGACCCGTTGTGAGTAGGACCGCCATGATGGTTGGGAAGTCGAGTCGAGTGATCGAATCGCCGCGCCGGCGCGCGGCGCGTGGTGGGGCGCTGGGGTTCAGCGCCTTGGCCGCGTTGATGCTGGGGGCAGTAGCGCTGACCGCAGTATCGCTGACAGGTTGCGGCAAGCGACTGAGCAATGATGCCCAGCCGGACAAGGCGCTGGCCGAAAAGCTTCGCGCTGGCGGTGGCGCTGGCGCGGCGGCGGCCACGGCCCAGGCGACCGGCACCGGTTGGTGTACGCTGAAGGGGAAATTCACCTTCGACGGCGCGCCGCCAGCGGCCGCTTTCATGTCCACGGCCAACAAGGACGCCGAAGTCTGCGGCGCGCAGGTTCCGGTCGAATCGTTGGTGGTCGACGCCGCCAGCAAGGGGATTTCCAATGTGTTCATTTACGCCCGCAAGGTCTCGCGGGTGAAGCCCGACGCGCCGGTTCCCGGCGGCAGCAAGCCCGAGTTCGACCAGAAGAAGTGCCTGTTCTCGACGCACTTGTTTGCCACGATGATCAAGCTGCCGATTGTGATCAAGAACAGCGACAGCGTCGGCCACAACACCAACATCGCGCCGCCGGGAAATCCGCCGGCGAACTTTCTGTTACCGGCCCAACAATCGGACTCGTACACGTTCACTCGCGAAATGGGCGCGCCGTCCGAAGTGACGTGCAACATCCACCCGTGGATGAAGGCCTTTGTCGTGGCCCGCAAGGATCCTTACTTCGCGGTCACCAGCAAGGACGGCTCGTTCGAGATTGCCAATCTGCCGGCGGGAGAAACCATCGAGTTTCAGGTCTGGCACGAACGCGCGCCGGGTGGCCTGACGGCCGGGGCGGTGAGCAAGGGACGATTCAAGTTGAAAATCGGTGAGAACGAAACAAAGGACGTGGGCGAAATCAAGGTGCCCGCTGGACAGTTCTAAGTTCAAAGTCAAGTCAAGCTGGTGCGAAGGTCGCAAGGTCGTCGTGCTGAACTGGGTGATAGGGTATTCATGGTGAGCATTTCTTTGATCCAAAACCGTTCGACCCGTTGGCTCGGCACTGCGTGCGTGGCGCTGGTGTCGGTCGCCCTGGTGGCCGGCTGTACTAAGCCGCTGCCAGTCAGCTTCCGATTGGACAAGCAAGGTCGCGATCCCAAGCTGTTCGATCCCAAGGCCGAAGGCAATCAAGTCGCCGCCGAAAAGAAGATTTCGACGGCCCTCTACGCCTTGTTCGGCACGCCGGACGATCCTTGGGTATTCGCCGAAAGCGGCTTGGACATTTACAAGATTCGGCTCGCGTCGGGGCCGGTGTCGAGTAACGAAAACGGTGAACAGCGCGGGTTGTATCGTCAGCACTGTGCCCACTGTCACGGCATCACCGGCGACGGCGCTGGTCCGACGGCGGCGTTCCTCACGCCTTACCCTCGCGATTACCGCAAGGGTGTCTACAAATTCAAGGCCAACGAATTGGCGCAGAAGCCGTCGAATGACGACCTGCACCGGACTCTGCGTGAAGGGATCAACGGCACCGCCATGCCGTCGTTCCTGTTGCTGCCCGAGCAAGAACGCGACGCGCTGATCGAATACGTGAAGTATCTGAGCATGCGTGGCGAGATGGAGATTCTGCTCGCGTCGCAGGTCTTTGACGACGACTCGATTGAGTTGACACGTGACTTCCTCGTCACCGAGGGATTGTCGCCACTGGCCGAGAACTGGGCCGACGATAAGACCGGCCCGATCCAGATTCCCCCCAAGCCGGAAATCACCGACCACGTGGCCTGGGCCAAGGCGGGCGCCGAGTTGTTCAAGGGGCCCAAGGCCCAATGTGCCAAGTGCCACGGGCCGAATGGTCTGGGTGATGGCAGTGAAGAATTGCTGTTCGACGAGTGGAACAAGGAAAAGAAGCAAACGGTCCTCCCCAAGGAAATCGCCACACTCGAACACGACCTGCGGAACTTCCAGCCCCCGCCAGGGATGAAGCCCGCGGACGAGGCGGCGGCTCGCGAGGCGCTGCGCAAGCAGATCGATGGCAAGCGCGAGCTGTTGAAGATTTCGCACGAAACTTACTTGCTCCCCGAGCAGCAGATTCAACCACGCAACTTGCGGCAAGGGCTGTATCGCTTTGGCCGCAACATGACGGACACCTATCGGCGGGTTCACGCTGGCATTGCCGGCACCCCGATGCCCGCCGGTGGCAAGTCGTTGACGCCGACCGAAATTTGGCAGTTGGTCGATTACGTGCGGCTGCTTCCTTATGACCAGCGTTTGACGTCGGCTGCGGCGAGCCCGACCGCCGGACGGGCACACAACTAATTCCTTGGATTAACTAGGACCGCTTCGCGCGCCACGGCGCTCGACAAGAGAGAACACCCCGAGAAACCAGCCGCCTGGGTCAACCGCCGGGCGTGACGAACTTTTTGCGGAGACTGACGGTGGGACGTTATTGGAGCTTGCTGTTCTTGCTGGTGCCGGTGCTCGGCGTGGGCTCATTTGTCTGGGGAGCCAGCGGCGCCATGTGGCTGCCGGTCGATATCTCGGAGCACGGCTGGCAGATTGACCACCTGTGGAACTTCATTCTGATTCTCACCGGCCTGGTGTTCATTGTCACCGAGGGCGCGCTGGTTTGGTTCTTGTGGAAGTACGATGCCAGCAGCAACCCCGAGCCGGTCAAGTTCACCCACGGCAGCCACAACCTGGAAGTCGTCTGGACGATTCTGCCGGCGGCGACGTTGCTGTTCATTGCCATTTACCAGATGAACGCCTGGGCCGACGTGAAGATGCGCCGGCCGAATGTGCCCGCCACCTTGGAAGTGATGGCCCGGCAGTTCGAGTGGCGGTTCCGCTACCCCGGCCCGGACAACAAGTTCGACACGCCCGACGACATCTACGCGGTCAACGAGTTCCACTTGCCGGTCGACGAGGATGTGGTTGTGAACCTGAAGAGCATGGACGTGCTGCACGACTTCTTCCTGCCCAACTTGCGCGTCAAGCAGGACGCCGTGCCGGGCATGATGATTCCGGTCTGGTTCCGGGCCAAGCAAACGGGCGAGTACGACCTGGTCTGCGCCGAGTTGTGCGGCTGGGGCCACTACAAGATGAAGGGGCGGCTCAAAGTCGAGTCGCGCGACAAGTACAACGCCTGGCTCGAGAACATCAGCCGGCAGCAGACGGCGACGAAGTAAGCCAGATAATCTCGTAACGAATCGCAATCAAGTAACCACGGACAAACATTCAGCGTCAGCGTTCGGCAGCTTGCCCACGATCAGTCCGCTGTGCGGCGGAACCCACAGGTGCAAGTGTCCGAGCGCTGTTGAGGATAGCCATGAGCGACGCAGCGGTTAGCACCCACGGTCACGATCACGCCCAGCAAGGTTCGTTGGGTCACTTCGTGCGGACGTATGTTTTCTCGCTCGATCACAAGGTGATCGGCATCCAGTTCCTGTTCTCGACGCTGCTCTGGTTGATCGTCGGCGGGTTGCTGGCCCTGGGCGTGCGCTGGCAGTTGGCCTGGCCCTGGTCGAACATGCCGGGCGTCGGCCCGACGGTGTTCCCCGCCGAAGGGGGCCAGATTTCGCCCGAGTTCTACACCATGCTCGTCACCATGCACGCCTCGGTGATGATTTTCTTCGTGATCATTCCGATTTTGGCCGGCGCGTTCGGCAACTTCTTGATCCCGTTGATGATCGGCGCCGACGACATGGCGTTTCCGACACTCAACATGCTGAGCTACTGGTTCATGTGGCCGGCCTTCATCGTCATGATTTGCAGCTTTTTCACCGCCGGCGGCGCGGCAGCGGCCGGCTGGACCGGCTATCCGCCCTTATCGGGACACCCCGCGGCGGCGCCGGGTAGCGCCATGGGACAAACCTTCTGGCTGATCGGCCTGATCTTCGTCGGCATCTCGTCGATGATGGGTTCGGTCAACTACATGACCACGATCATCCAGATGCGCGCGCCGGGCATGACCATGTTCCGGCTGCCGATGACCATCTGGGGCATGTTCATCACCGCCGTGCTCCAGGCCTTTGCCTTGCCCGTGTTGACCGCGGCATTGTTCATGCAGTTGCTCGATCGCGTGGCGATGACCGGGTTCTTCCTGCCCGAAGGTCTGATCGTCAACAACGCGCCGCCGGTTAGCGGTGGTGGTCAGGTTCTGCTGTGGCAGCACTTGTTCTGGTTCTACAGCCACCCGGCCGTGTACATCATGATTCTGCCGGCGATGGGCATGGTCTCGGACATTATTAGCTGCTTTGCTCGCAAGCCGTTGTTTGGCTACAAGCCGATGGTCTACTCGATCTCGGGCATCGCCGGGCTGGGTTTCATCGTCTGGGGACATCACATGTTCATGTCGGGCATGAACCCGGCCTTGGGCATGACGTTCATGGTGTCGACGATGATGATCGCGCTGCCCAGCGCCATTAAGACCTTCAACTGGCTGGGTACCTTGTGGGGTGGCCGCATTCAGTTCACCACGCCGATGCTGTTCTCGTTGGCGTTTGTGTCGATGTTCATCATCGGCGGCCTGTCGGGCATTTTCATGGCCGCCACGCCCGTCGACGTGCATATTCACGACACCTACTTCATCGTCGGGCACATTCACTATGTGTTGTTCGCCGGCACGGCGATGGCGGTGTTTGGGGCCATCTATTTCTGGTTCCCCAAGATGTTCGGCCGGACGATGAACGAGACGTTGGGGAAGGTGCATTTCTTCCTGACGTTCATCTTCCTGAACGGCACGTTCTATCCGATGCACATCCTGGGGGCGGGCGGCTTCCCGCGCCGCTATGCCGACCCGTACCACTTTGAACTGTTCGCCCACATGAAGGGGTTGAACCAGTTTATGTCGATCTGCGCCATCGCCATGGGGCTGACGCAATTGATTTTCTTCGGCAACTTCATCGTCAGCATGTTCTTCGGGCCCAAGTGCGGCCGGAACCCCTGGCACGCCAACTCGCTCGAATGGTTCGCGCCCAGCCCGCCGGGGCACGGCAACTTCGACGCCCAACCCATCGTGTACCGCGCCCCGTACGAGTACGGCTCGCCGCTCACCGACAAGGATTACTACCCGCAGTGGGAACCGCCCAAGAATCCCGAGGCTGAAGGGGAATCGCACGGTCACTGATCGTGTACCGGTCGTCTTAACTGAGTCTGCTTGTTCCGTGTTGAACCTATGCCCTCCGTCGTCCCGCAAACCGATTCGCCTTGGCTTCACCGCTTGAGTGTGGCCCTGGTTTGCGCTACGTTCCCGCTGATTTGGGTGGGGGCGATGGTCACCACGCACGAAGCGGGCATGGCGGTTCCCGACTGGCCCACGACCTATGGGTACAACCCGCTGCGGTATCCTTGGGTCACTTGGCTGACCGGGCCGTTCGATCTGTTCATCGAGCACGGCCATCGCTTGTTGGTCACGCCGGTTGGGTTGATGACGATTGCGCTTGCTTGGCTAGCCTGGCGTCGCGATCGTCGCAATTGGGTCCATTGGTTTTCGCTGGCGCTGTTGGGCGTCGTGTGCGTGCAGGCCGTGATTGGCGGCATGCGCGTGACGCTCGACGCCCGGACGCTGGCTCGCCTGCATGCCTGCGTTGGGCCGTTGTACTTTGCCCTGGCGGCGGCGATGGCGGCCTTCACCTCCAAGTATTGGCGGAGTGAGGCGCAACCGGTGATAAATCACGCCGGTGGCAAACTCCATCGACTGGCGTCGTTGACCGCCCTGCTTGCTTATCTGCAGATTATTGTCGGCGCCCACCTGCGGCATTTGTCGTTGGGCTTCACTCCCAGCCAGTTTGAAGTCATTGTCTGGTTCCATTTGCTGCTGGCCTTGGCCCTGACGGCGCACATCGTATTGGCCTTTGTCTGCGTGCGGCGCAGCTTTGCCGGCGAGCGGTTGCTGGCGCGACCGGCCGCGGCGCTGGTTGCCTTGTTGCTGGTGCAATTGGTGCTGGGGTGTGCGACCTGGGTGACCAATTTCGGTTGGCCCACCTGGATGCATTGGCTGAGCCTGGCCGAGGATTACGTGATTGCCCAGGAAGGGTTGCTGCAAGCCACCGTCACCACGGCCCACGTGGCCGTCGGCTCGTTGATTCTGGCCACCTCGGGCGTGTTGGCGCTCCGTTCGTTCCGCCTGGTGCGTGGCGATGCGCCGCACATTGAACTGCGCTCGCTCAAACTGGGGGTGGCGCTATGAGCAATGCCTCCTCGCTGCTCGAATCGAGCGCCATCGAAGCTGGCATGTTGGACTCTCGCGAAATGCTCGCCGGCCACAGTCCCGCGGTCGACGCGCGGTATCCTTGGTCGCTCCGCGTGCGCGATTACGTCGAACTGTGCAAGCCGCGGATCGCGATCCTGGAACTGTTCACGGTGCTGGTGGCGGGCTTCCTGGCGCGCTGGAACGCGCCGGACTTGACGCTGCTGGTGCATGCCCTGATCGGGACGGCCCTGGTGGCCAGTAGCGCCAGCGCCGCCAATCACTGGCTTGAACGCGATTTGGACCGCCGCATGCGGCGCACGGTCGATCGACCGCTGGCGGCGGGGCGGTTGTCGAGTGCCGAGGGATTGTTCTTCGTCGCGCTCACGGGCCTGTCGGGCGTTGGTTACCTGTGGCTGATGGTGCGGCCGACGACGGCGCTTCTTGGCCTGATCACGTGGCTGCTGTATGTCGTTGTCTATACGCCGATGAAAGTGCGGTCGACGTTGAATACCGCGGTCGGTGCGGTCGCCGGCGCGATGCCGATCCTGATGGGTTGGTCGGCCGTTGATGGACATTGGAACCTGGCCGCGTTTGGCTTGTTCGGCGTGGTGTTGCTCTGGCAGTTTCCACACTTCATGGCGATTGCCTGGCTGTATCGCGAGGACTACGCCGCGGCGGGGATGAAGATGTTGC
This sequence comes from Planctomycetota bacterium, assembly GCA_018242585.1. Taxonomy (NCBI): domain Bacteria; kingdom Pseudomonadati; phylum Planctomycetota; species Planctomycetota bacterium. The sequence continues at coordinate 29,710 of JAFEBQ010000001.1, read as the reverse complement.
CGGTGGTTGACCGCACCGGGCGCGCCGCCGGCTTGCAGGCCGTCTGTGCCGCGCTCTTGTTGGTGCCGGTTAGCTTGTTGCCGGCGGTGACGCATCTGGCCGGGCTGCACTACGTGGTCTGGGCGCTGGTGCTCGGGCTGGCGCAGTTGGCCTGTGCCGTGACGTTTTTGGTCCGGCCCGACGAGCGGTCGGCGCGCTGGCTGTTGCGGGCCTCGCTGGTTTACCTGCCGTCGCTGTTGTTGATGTTGATTCTGGGTCCGTTTGGCACTCTGTAAAGAATTCTTATGGCAACGATCGCTCACGATACTGGACACGGCCACGGGGATCATGGACATGGTCATTCCGATGGCCACGATCATTCGGGTGGACATGGGCATTTGAAGTTGCAATACCAGCCGGCCCTGCCGTTGCCGAATGGCAAGCTGTTCATGTGGCTGTTCCTGTCGACGGAAATCATGTTCTTCGCTGGCCTGATCGGCACGTACATCGTGCTGCGGTTCGGCGCCGCCACGTGGCCGGTGCCACATGCGGTACACCTCAGCGAGCCGATCGGCGCGTTCAACACGTTCGTGCTGATCTGCTCCAGCGTGACGATCGTGCTCTGCCTGGAAATGGCCCGCTCTGGCAAGGCCCAGGCCGCCAAGGGGTGGATGGCGCTGACGTTGGCGCTGGGGTGCGTGTTCTTGGGGGTGAAGGGCTACGAGTACAACGCCAAGTTCGCCCACGGCATTCACCCGGCCTATCCGCGCAGCCCGATCTACGAGAAGGCCGACCTGATGTATGGTTCGGCCGTTCGGACGCGCGTTGATGTGTTGATCAAGGATCGCACCAATAGCGTCGCGCCTTTGCTCAAAAAACAAGAAGAGTTCGAAGCCGAGGCCAAGACGCTCAAGCCGGGTGAAAAGGCCACGAAGCCTGCACTGACCGATGCCGAGCAGGAAGAGGTGGCGCAATACAAGATGTTGTTGAACCTGAAAGATCGTGGCGGCTCGTCCGATCTTGGCGAGATGGTGCGCCTGGCGGCGGAGATCATGCCGCTGCCCCACCACGGCTCCAAGGAGTCGCTGCACGGCTTAAATGACAAGTACCATTGGCTCAAGCTGCCGATCGTGATTCCGGGGGGCAACATGTGGGCCAGCACCTACTTTGTGCTGACGGGATTTCACGCTGTTCACGTGCTGGTCGGCCTGATCGCCTTTGCCCTGATGCTGACCTATCGGATGGATGAACACTTTGCCGGCGCGATCGAGAATGTTGGTCTGTACTGGCACTTTGTCGACCTGGTCTGGATCTTTCTGTTTCCTTTGTTGTACTTGTTCTAGTGTTGCATTGACCCCCGGTCATTGACCGGAGGCTAAAGAAAAACTCAATACACAAAACTCGCTCACCATCGGCTTGTCCGAGGACTTTGTATTATGGATTCGACTCACGATCACGGTCACCACGACGCTGGGCACGACGCGCACGGCCACGGCGGCTTGGCCAAGTACATTTACGTCTTCATTGCGTTGTGCGCGCTGACAACTTGCTCGTTCATGACCTATTCCGACTTCTGGCACGAGCGCTGGGGCGACACGCCGGCGGTTGGCTGGGTGTTCATGATGCTCGTCTCATGCACCAAGGCCCTGTTGGTGATGCTGTTCTTCATGCACTTGAAATCCGAGGCCGACTGGAAGTACGTGCTGACGATTCCGGCTTCGATCATGTCGCTGTTCCTGGTGTTGGCCCTGGTGCCGGACGTCGGGTTGCGCATGCGCCGTTACTCGCCCGAACGCCGGGCCCAGATCGGCACCCTGAAAGACGCGACGGCGATCGAGAACGCCGCCCCGGTTCATCACGACGAAGCGGGCAAGGGACCTGCCGCCGCCGGCGGACACTCTGGTCACTAAGTAATGCCTGCTGCCGCGATTCACGCTTGCCAGGTGGTGCATCAATACGGTTCGCGCCGCGCGCTGGTCGGCATCGATCTGCGGATCGCGGCGGGCGAGTTGTTCGCCTTGCTTGGACCCAACGGCTCGGGCAAGACCACGCTGTTTCGCCTAATCTCGACCCTGCTGCCGGTGCAGCAAGGTTCGATTACCGTGGCGGGTTTCGATGTGGCGCGCCAGACGACGCAAGTCCGTCAGCATCTGGGCGTGGTGTTTCAGGCGCCGAGCCTGGACCGCAAGTTGACGGTTCGCGAGAACCTGACGTTCCACGGGCCACTGGTGGGGCTGACGGGGTCGCGCTTGCGACAAGCGACCGACGCCATGCTCGAGCGATTCGGCGTGGCCGATCGAGCGGGCGAACTGGTCGAGCGATTGTCCGGCGGCCTGCGGCGACGCGTTGAGTTGGCCAAAGGGCTGCTCCACCGCCCGGCTGTATTGTTGCTTGACGAGCCGAGCACCGGGCTCGATCCGGCGGCGCGGGCCGATCTGTGGCAGTTGCTCGTCGAACTGCGCGAGCGGGACGGGACGACCGTGGTGCTGACGACGCACCTGCTCGAAGAAGCCAACCAGGTCGATCGTTTGGCGATCATGGACGGTGGCAACATCGTGGCCCTCGACACGCCCGACGCCTTGCGAGCCACGGTCGGCGCGGACCTGATCACGATCGACGCGGCCGATCCCGCGCGGCTGGCCCGCGACATTCGGCAACAACTCGGGATCGAAGCCGTCGTGGTCGATGGCCAAATCCGCGTGCAGGCTGACGGGGGCGAGCAACTGTTGCCACGCCTGATCGCTGAGTTTCGCGAGCGGCTGACGTCGATCACGCTGGGCCGGCCCACGCTCGAAGATGTGTTCATCAACCGCACGGGGCATCGCCTGGAAAGCCCGGCGTTACCGACATGAAAACGCCAACCACGAACCCTTCTCCCCCCGGGAGAAGGTGGCGGCGCTAGCCGCCGGATGAGGGTCACGCCGCAAGCTGGTGCGGCGCTGCTACCCTCCCCCCTGCCCCTCCCTGCAAGGGAGGGGTGTTGATCGTTGCCGCCTGAGACAACATGCCGACACTAACCGCCGAACAACCTGCGACGACGACCACTCCGCAAGGAGTGCAGCCGGTGAGGGCTGCGCTGGCGCTCGCCGGGCGCGAGATGTTGCGCTTTGTGCGGCAGCGCAATCGAGTGTTCGGCGCGCTGGGGCAACCGATCATCTTCTGGCTATTGTTTGGCGCTGGGCTGAGCCCGACGTTCAAAATGGCCGACGCCGGCGGCGCCTCGGGAGCGGCCGACGCCGTCAGCTACACGGAGTATTTCTTTCCCGGCACGTTGGTGCTGATTCTGCTGTTCACCGCCATTTTCGCCACGATCTCGATCATCGAGGACCGGCGCGAAGGTTTTCTGCAAGCCGTTCTTGTCGCGCCGATTCCGGGTTGGTCGATCGTGGCTGGCAAAGTGCTCGGCGCCGCGTCGATCGCGACGCTGCAAGCGTTGATTTTTCTGGCGCTCGGTCCCCTGCTGGGTTTGCGCTACACGTTGCAAAGCGTGGCGCTGATTGGGCTACTGACATTTGCCATCTCGTTCGCCTTGGCGGCGGTCGGTTTTATCATGGCCTGGCGGATGGACTCGACCCAGGGGTTCCATGCTATGATGAACGTCTTCCTGATGCCGATGTGGCTGCTGTCGGGAGCATTTTTCCCCGTCGAGCATGGCAGCCTGCGTTGGCTCGGCGCGGCGAACCCATTGACCTACGGCGTGAGCGCGCTTCGACATTTGATCTATGGATCGCAACCCCGCGCGGCTGGCTTGCTCGCCGATCTGCCGAGCGCCGCCACGAGCTGGGGGGTGACGTTCCTGTTCGCGGCAATCGCGTTCGCCGTGGCGTGTCGCATGACCCGCACGCGAACCAAAGGAGACTTGTTATGAGCACGATGGTGCGGGTGTGGCTGACGGTGCTGGTGCTGGCCGTGGGAGCGTATGGCTTCTATTCGGCCTGGCGGATTCGCAACCTGGCCCAGGAAAAAACCACGGCCGACTCGGGACGTTACACGCCCGAGGACGCGCTACGAGCATTCGGCCCAGGCAGCACTTCGCCGATCGCCGTGGTCCCGGCCAGCCACACCACGTCGGCTCCGGCCGCCGAGGTCAGCGCCGAGGCCGTCAAACCGGCGGCATTGCAGGATCTGGCTGCTTTGAAGTTCACCGAGCGCTCGGGGCGTGAGTTTAGCGTGGCCGAACTGAAGGACCGTGTCTGGTTGGGAAGCTACTTCTTCGCCAGTTGCACGGGGCCTTGTCGCCAGATCAATGTGGCTCTGTCCGATTTGCAAAAGGAACTATCCGACAAGGACGTGCTGATTGTCAGCATCACGGTCGACCCCGACAACGACACTTCCGAGGTCTTGCAACGCTATGCCAAGGCGTTCGAGGCCGACGAGCGGCGCTGGCTGTTTCTGACCGGCGATTTTTCGGACATCAAGCAGTTGTGCCAGTCGGTGTTCCAGATGCCGATCGACAAAAAGGTTCACACCGAGCGGCTCACGCTGTTCGACCGCCGGGGCAAGCCGCGCGGCACGTTCAACACCGCGGTGACGGCCCAGATGATCACCCTGCGCAAGCAACTTGAGGTGGTGCTGAAAGAGCCGAGCGGCGACGTGGCAGGCACGCAAGCTTCGGCCGGCGATGCCGAAGCCAAGCCAGCGCCGGCCGCCGGGTCGGAGAAGCGCTCGTGATCGACGCCGGCTGGTTCACGCTCGTCGGCTTGTCGGTCTATCAATTGCCGGCGGTGAACGCCGGACTCAATGCCCTGTCGACGGCGCTGTTGCTGTTCGGCTGGTTCGCCATCCGCCGCGGCCGCGTCGACGCCCATCGCCGCAGCATGCTGTCGGCCTTCGCGGTCAGCGCGGTCTTTCTTGGTTGCTATCTGTATTACCACCGCCACGCCGGGCATGTGCGTTTCACGTATGATGTGCCGGTAATCAAGTATGGCTACTACGCCATGCTGTTCTCGCACATTCTGCTAGCGATCGCGGTGCCGCCGCTGGTGATTTGGGCGATTTACCTGGGTTTGAAGAATCGGCTCGACACGCACCGCCGCGTGGTGGCTTGGGCCTGGCCGATTTGGCTGTATGTGTCGGTCACCGGCGTGCTGATTTACCTGGCCCTCTATCATTTCTGGCCGTCGACCGATCTGCCCGCTATAATGCCGTGACGTTCTCCGGCTGGCATTTCATTCTCTGATTCGCATGGGTTTGAACGATGAACCTCACGAAGCGCTCGTGGCTGATGTGGATCGTGGCGCTGGCCATCCTGGCGGTGGCGACCGACGTTTGGGCCTGCCCAGGGTGCAAGGAAGCGATCGAAGGGAACAACGGCCAAGGGGACGTCGTCTCGGGCTACATGTACAGCATTCTGTTCATGATGGCCATGCCCTTCACGCTGTTGGCGTCGTTCGTGACGTATATGTACTTCCAGGTCCGCAAAGCGCGGGCCGTGGCGGCGGTGGCCCCGATTCAAGTCATTCCGGGGCTTGAGTGATTCACGTTTAGCCGCAATGCCATAGGCATGCGCGCAACGGAATCACTGGACGACCTTCTAGCGCCCCGACGGCGGTGGCAGTGACGCGATGAACTCGTCGAGCGCCTGGAAATACTCTGTGCTCTGCGCGTCGTTATGATCGCCGCCAGTGATGGTCACGAATCGCTTCGGCCCGGGCGCGGCCTCGTGTAACTTACGACCCATCGCATAGGGAATCAATCGGTCGGCGTCGCCGTGGCTTTGCAACAACGGGCCGTGGTAATCGGCGATCTTGGCCAGCGAGTTCAGCCGTGTGCGCATCACGCTTCGCAGCGGCAGCACTTTGACGTGCTCGGCCGCGACCTCGGGCATGGACGTGAAGGTGCTCTCCAGGATCAAGCCCCGCGCGCCGTCCTTGGCGGCCAGGTCAACCGCCACGCCGCCCCCCAGCGAGCGCCCCATCAGAACGATCTCGCGCTCGCCTATACCCGCGTGCTCGGCCAGCCAGGCCCTTGCGGCTCGCGCGTCGTCGAGAATCCCTTGTTCGTTGGGAATCCCTTCGCTCCGCCCATAGCCGCGGTAGTCGAACGCCAACACCGTCAATTGATGATTCAGCGTCAGGTCTTCGAGCATCGACCGCAGGTAACTGATGTTCCCCGCGTTGCCATGACAATAGAGGACCACGGCCCGCGGCTCGGCGCACCGGGCCAGCCAGCCGTGCAGCGCGGTGCCGTCGGCCGACTCGAACCAGGCGTCTTCCATCGGTACGCGCCGCGCGGCTAACTCTTCGATCCCCTCGGTGGCGCTAACCGCGGCGGCCCAGGCGTCTTTAAGCTGTGCGTCCATCGGCTCGTAGGCTTCGGGCACGTACGGAACCGGATGGAAGACCATGTATTCTTCCATCGCACCGAGCGGTCCTTGCACCGGCCCGCCGCGCACACGACAGCCCGACTGGGCGGCCAGCAGCAGACTAACCAGCAAGAGGTTGGTGAAGACTGCCCGCATGTCCGCACACTGGAAAAAGCGCACGTTGGCCCGAACCGGGAACCCGCTAAGATTGGGGGCAGGACGATAGATGATCGCCCGCCGAGCGTCAATCACAGCTCGACCCTTCGCGGCGCGCCAGCAGGGTCCGCAATCAGGCCCAATTCGCTATACTCTCGGCTAGCTTCGAGGAATCATCCCCCGAGGTCTCATCCGCACTCGCGTCTCAGTGACCAGCCCTCATGCCTGCATCAATCCAATCGCCGCGTCCGCGTCGCTGGTGGCCCTTGTTTGCCATTGTGGCCTTCGGCGTCTGTCTGGCCACGGGTTGTTACATCGCCTTCCAGGACGACAGCGCTCCCCAGACCCTGGCCACGCTGATTTCGATTTGGCTCACCATGGCCTGGGTGGCCGCCTGGTTGATCTTCTTTTCGCCGTTGTCAGCCTCGACGCGGCGCGGCCTGGGCCTGGCGGCGGTTGTGTTACTGGTGGTGCTGTTCAGCACGGTGAAACTCGAAGGCTGCCGTGGCGACAACAGTCCCGTCTTTGCCTGGCGGTTCAAGGCTCGGCCGGCCCCTCCCGCCCCGCCGCGTGCCAAGCCCGACGAGAAAACGCCCATTGCCGTCGATCTGACCAAGACCACTTCGGCCGATTGGCCGCAGTTCTTGGGGCCAAACGACAATCTTCAAGTGACCGGCGCGAACCTGGCGCGCGATTGGACGGCCCAGCCGCCGAAAGAACTCTGGCGCGCGACGGTCGGCCTGGGTTGGGGCTCGTTTGCCGTGGTCGGCGACTATGCCGTCACGATGGAACAACACGGCGAAGGCGCTCAAATTGAAGAATGGGTCGTCTGTTACCAGAAAACCACTGGCCGAGTCTGCTGGACTCATGTTGACCCGCACTCGTTCGAATCGGTCGTTGGCGGCAAGGGCCCCCGTTCGACCCCCACGATTCGCAACGGTCGGGTCTATACCTTTGGCGCGCTGGGGCGGTTGAACTGTCTGGACGGCGCGACGGGCCAGCCGGTATGGAGCAAATCGCTCTACGACGAAAGCATCGAAGAGCAGAAGAAGCTCTTTCCCGAGTGGGGCAAAAGCTGCTCGCCCCTCGTGGTCGACGATCTGGTGATCATTAGTCGCGGCGTCCACCCGTTCAATTCGCTCGAGGCGTACGACGCGGCAACCGGCGACCTGCGCTGGTCGGCCGGCGGGGCGGCCTCGGCTTATGACTCGCCGGCGCTGGCCACGTTTGACGGCACGCGGCAAGTGGTGATCGTCAATGCCGAGAGTGTCGACGCGCACGACCTGCTGACCGGCAAGTTGTTGTGGCACTACCGCTGGGAAGGGGCCATGCCCAAGGTGCCGCAGCCGGTGCCGATCAACGCCCAGGAACTGTGGGTCGGCGCCGGCTATGGCGTCGGCTGCAAACTGTTAAAGGTGCTCCACGTGCGCAATGAATGGAGCACGGAACAGCTTTGGCAAAGCAAGCAGCTCAAGCCCAAGTTCACGAATATCATCGTTCGCGACGGCTTTGCCTATGGCCTGGACGATGGCAAGACACTCGTCTGTTTGGACCTGGGCAACGGCAAAGCGAAATGGCGCTCGGGCCGTTACGGCCACGGCCAGGTACTAGGCGTCGATGGTTTGCTCTTGGTGCAATCGGAAGACGGCGAGATCGTGCTGGTGGACGCCACGCCTGAGAAGGCAACGGAACTGACCCGCTTTCAGGCCCTGCATGACAAGACCTGGAACCAGCCGGTCTTGGCCGGCAGGTACTTACTGGTTCGCAACGACCAAGAAGCGGCGTGCTATGAATTGCCGGAAGAAGTTGCAAGTCGTTAGCGGCTAGTTGCAAGAGGTTTTCTCTAGCAACACGCAACTAGCAACCAGCAACTTTCCCCCCTCACGCCGGCTTCATCTCGAGCAGCCAATCCTCCAGCACCACGTGCTGCACGAATGGTGCGCGCAGCAAAGCCACGCGCGCGGGCAGCACACGTTGCAGCCACGGCCGGCGTGCCATGCCGCCGAGCGCTTGCAGTTCCAATTCGCTGAACCGCGTGGCGCCAAATTGCCCGCGGACGTTGTCGGCCAAGCGCTTGAACGTGGCTGGCACCAGGTTCGGTCCCGGCCCGACGTGAATCACCACTTCGACACCGCCGGACAGCAACTCATAAATCGCATCCCACAAAAACAGCGGGTGGTCGAGCCAACGCATCATCAGCTCGCGACTGTTGTAGTCGTTGTAGCTGGCCTTGCCCGTGACCAGCGACACGATCGTGGGACGCGGGGTCTTGAACCCGCCGGGCATGTTTTGCATCAGCAGGCCAGCGCGGTTCGGCACGTTCTTTTGCCACAATAGCGGTGTATGCAGCGGCGGCCAGCGTCCGCTGTTCTTGCGCACATGAACCGGGGCGCTCAACTCCTCGCTGACTCGATCTTTGAACCGATCGACGGTCGTTCCCTGGCCCAACACCAAGGCCGCGTTCGGCCCCAGTCGCGACGAGACCGCGATCACCCCTTTGGCTTCGGTTGTGATTTGCAGGCAGAGCCGATCGACACCCTCGAAATCGAGGGCTGGCCCGCGCGAAAAGACGACCCCCATCGTCACATCATGCGACAACTCGGCACAATCTCCGGCCAGCGCCGCCAACGGCCGCAGCACGGAGCCCAGGTCGTAAACCCCGCTCGCTACCAGCGCCGTGATCTCGCCCAAGCTATAGCCGAACGAGGAACGAACCCGTTCATATTCGACGCCGAAACAGGTGCGCAGAATTTCCAACTGGGCCAGTTCCATGCCCATGATCAGGCCGATGTCCTCGGCGAAGCTTTCGATGGTGCTTTCGCGACCGGCGCGGACGCGCTCGACCAGATCGACCTTTTGGCTCGTCGCTTCCGCGACATGCTCCGAAGCTTCTTTCAGCCAGCGCGCGACGATTGGACCGTATAGCGGATGCGCCAGGCACTCGGCGCTGCGCCCCAGATTCGTGGTGTTGTAGCCGCGAAAGGCCACCGTGGTGGTCAGCAGCCGGGATTTGAGGTCGACAATCGCCATGAGCGCGGCACACAACGGCGGAACAAGAAAAGGGCCGAGTAATCATATCTCTTGGCGTCCGTCGAGTCAGCAGCAGTACAAGCCCGCGTCGGCGGTCGATTCACAGGCCAGTTGCGGCCTTTTCTGGGGCCAAGACTCTCGCTCGCCGTCTGTGTATAACTGTCTATAACGCAATCTTTGCCCTGGTTCCCGCCTTAATCTCTCACCGCACATGACGACGCCCACCCACGAACTCGCTGGCCAGACGGCCGTCGTCACCGGAGCGTCCAGCGGCATCGGCCGCGCCACCGCGCTGGAATTGGCGTCGGCCGGAGCGGACCTGATTATTCACGCCCGGCGTTCGCAGTCGGCGCTCGACACCTTGGCTGCCGAGCTACGCGGTCGAGGCGTGCAAGTCAAAGCACTTTTGGCCGACCTCGGCGACCCGGCTGAACAAGACCGGCTAGTCGCCGAGGCTTGGGCCTGGCGCGGCCGCGTCGACGTCTGGGTCAATAACGCCGGCGTTGACGTGCTGACCGGCGAGGCGGCGCGCTGGAGCTTCGAGCAGAAGATCGCGTCCCTGTGGCAGGTCGACGTGGTTGCCACGTTGCGGCTGTCGCGCGACATTGGCGGGCGGATGAGCTCGCAAGGGCACGGCGTGATCATCAACACCGGCTGGGACCAGGCCGAGCAAGGAATGACCGGTGACAGCGGCCAGATCTTTGCGGCCGTCAAAGGGGCCGTCATGGCCGCCACGCGCAGCCTGGCCCAAGCGCTAGCGCCGCAGGTGCGCGTGAACTGCGTCGCGCCGGGCTGGATACAAACGGAGTGGGGGCACGGCGCGTCGAGCGACTGGCAGAACCGCGCCCGGAAGGAATGCTTGCTCGAACGCTGGGGCCAACCCGACGACGTGGCCCGCGCGACTCGGTTCCTGGCCTCTCCGGCGGCCGCGTTCATCACCGGGCAAACGCTCAACGTCAACGGCGGCTTTCGCTTTGGATCGCCACAGCAATGAAGTCGTCGCAATGAACTGGTTGCCATGCCGCGCGAGCACATTCATTTCGTCACGGGAAAACTGGCCGAGCCGGCGCTGCGCAAGGTGCTGGCGATACTTTCCGAGCGCGCCGGCTTCGACCATTCGATCAGCGTGCTGAAGATTTCGGTGGCTGCCCTGATGACTCCCGATTGGATTTCACGCCGGCTGCATGTGCCACCAGAAGCCACTCGCGTGGTCGTGCCCGGCTTGTGCGCTGGCGACCTGGCGACAATCGTCACATCGGCCGGCAAGCCGGTGATCCGCGGCCCGAAAGATTTACGCGATCTGCCCGAGTTCTTTGGCGACCGCCGCGAAGACGAACTAGATGGGACGTTCGACATTGCGATTCTGGCCGAGATCAATCACGCGCCGCGGCTAGCGCGCGAACAAATCCTAGACTTGGCGGCGCGCTATCACGGCGACGGGGCCGATCTGATCGACCTGGGTTGCGATCCCGGTGGTGGCTGGACCGGCGTGGCCGACACGGTGCGCGCGCTGTGCGACGCCGGCCATCGCGTCTCGATCGACACGATGGACCCGACCGAGGCGGCCAGCGCCGTCGCGGCCGGCGCTGAACTGGTCCTTTCCGTGAACAGCGGCAATCGCGAGGTGGCGGCCGAGTGGGGCTGTGAAGTGGTCGTCGTGCCCGACGAGCCCAAGAGTCTGCAAGGGCTCGACGAGACGATCGAGTTCCTCGTCCAGCGCGGTGTGAAGTTCCGTATCGACCCGATCTTGGAGCCGATCGGCTTTGGCTTTGCCCACAGTCTGGGGCGGTATCTCGCGGCGCGGCGACGCTACCCCGATGCCGAAATCATGATGGGGATCGGCAATCTGACCGAGCTGACCGATGCCGACAGCGCCGGGTTGAATGTCCTGCTGCTGGGCTTCTGCCAAGAGCTAGGCATTCGCAGCGTCCTGACGACCGAGGTGATTAACTGGGCTCGGACCAGTGTGAAGGAATGCGACCTGGCTCGACGGCTGGTACATCATGCGGTCACGCACCAGACCTTGCCCAAGCGGCTGGAACCCCGGCTGGTGATGCTGCGCGATACCAAGGTGCGCGAGTTCGGACCCGAGGGGCTAGAGCAACTGCGCGCCGGTATTCGCGACAACAACTACCGCATCTTTGCCGAAGGGGGCGCGTTGCACCTGATTGGCTCGGGCTTTCACCTGAGGGGCCGCGACCCGTTCGAGCTGTTTGCCGCGCTTTCGGCCACGGGGGCGACGAACTTAGACGCCAGTCATAGCTTTTACCTGGGCTATGAAATGGCCAAGGCACTGACGGCGCTGCAACTGGACAAGCAATACCGGCAGGACCAGGCGCTCGACTGGGGCTTTCTAACCGTGCCGGAGGCGACCCACCGCGCGCCCGCGAGCGGTCAGAACAAGACACCCGCCGAAGACGAGGCGTCCTGATGGCCGCATCGCGAGAAACCATCGCCGGCGCGCCGCTGGTCATGGAACTTTCGCCGGCGCCCGACACCGAGGCGGCCTTTCAGCGGTTTGCCGCGCTGCCCCATTGCGTCTTCTTTGACAGCGCACGGCGCGACACCCAGTTGGGACGCTACTCGTTCCTGGCCGCCGACCCGTACGAGTTCATCGAAGCGCACGAGGCCGCGACCGCGTGGCCATGTTGGCAGACGACGCTCGACGCCTGGCGGGCCGAGACAGTGCCAGGGTTGCCGCCGTTTCAGGGAGGGTTGGCGGGACTGGTGAGCTATGACCTGGGGCGTCAGCTCGAACCTGTGCCAGCCGCCGCGCACGACGAGTTTCGCTTGCCGCTGTTGGCGCTGGGTTGCTACGACGTGGTGCTGGCCTGGGATCATGTGGCCGGCCGGGCGTGGTTGATCTCGCAAGGAGCGCCGGCCCGCGAGCCCGCCGAGCGCTCGCGGCGCGCCAAGGAGCGGCTCGAAACCTTTCTCGACGTGCTTCATCGGCAGCCGTTTCCTAGTTCACCGGCCAATGATCGTCCCAAGGCGAATGCGACAACCATCACCGCGCCGCAATTCGCCGTGCCTGGCTTTCCGGGGTTAACCAGCAATTTCTCGCGCGAGCAATACTTGCGCACCGTCGAGCGAGCCATCGAATACGTCGCGGCTGGCGACATCTTTCAAGTCAACCTGTCACAGCGGTTGCTGTATCCCGCAGTGATGCCGGCCCCGGAACTCTATCGCCACCTACGGCGTTGCAACCCGGCCACGTTTTCGGGTTATTTCGATCTGGGGGCCGAACAGCTTGTCAGCGCATCGCCCGAGCGATTCTTGCATCTGTCGCACGGGGCGGTCGAAGCGCGCCCGATCAAGGGGACACGTCCGCGAACCGCCCGGGCCGAGGCCGATTTGTTCGCCGGCGACGATCTGCAAGCCAGCGAGAAGGACCGGGCCGAGAATGTGATGATCGTTGACCTGTTGCGCAACGATCTGTCGCGCGTCTGTCAACCTGACAGCGTCCACGTGACGCAACTTTGCTCGCTCGAACGCTATGAATTCGTGCAACACCTGGTGTCGGCGGTGCGCGGCCAGGTGCGCGCCGAGTTGGGGCCGCTCGATCTGTGGCGAGCCACGATCCCGGGCGGATCGATCACCGGCGCGCCCAAGGTGCGGGCCATGCAAATCATCTCGGAACTCGAACCGACCGCCCGCGGGCCTTACTGTGGCAACCTGTTTTACCTTGGCTATGACGGGGCGATGGACTCCAGTATTCTGATTCGTACGCTGACCGTCGCCGGTGGTTGGTACCAGTTCCCGGTTGGCGGCGGCATTGTCGCCCAATCGGACCCGCGGGCCGAATACGACGAGACCTGGCACAAGGCGGCCGGCCTGCTCGAAGCATTGCGGCCATTCTCATGATCTTGCTTGTCGACAACTACGATAGCTTCGTGCATAACCTGGCGCGTTATCTGACGCGCCTCGGCGGAGACGTCGTCGTGGCGCGGAACGACGTGATTGACGTCGCGGTACTCGAACATGAGCCACCACAGGCGATTGTCATCTCGCCGGGACCGTGCGCGCCGGACCAGGCGGGCTGTTCGCTTGACGTGATTCGTGAGATGGTCGGCCGCGTGCCAATGCTCGGCGTCTGCCTGGGACACCAGGCGATTGTGCAAGCTTTGGGGGGCAAGATCGTACGGGCCGAGCAACCGCGGCATGGCCGCGCGTCGGCGGTTCATCACACCGGGCGGGGCCTGTTCGCGGACTTGCCGTCGCCGTTGTCGGCTTGCCGGTATCATTCGCTGGTGGCTGATGAGAAGACACTGCCCGCGTGCCTGGAAGTGACTGCCCGGGCGAACGATGGCGTAATCATGGCTGTCGCGCATCGCGAGTTGCCAATCGTTGGCGTGCAGTTCCATCCCGAGTCGATCTTGACCGAATACGGCTATGAAATGCTGGCGAACTTTCTGCGCTTGGCGGGCGTGCGCAGCGTCGCCGGCGGAAAGACGCCCGGCGAGTTGACCGGGGCCATGCGCGAGTTGCGCGTCGCGTCGCGCCCGGCTTACCCGTTGCCGACGGCCCCGGTGACGTTCTGAACGAGTTGACGGCGTGGAATTCCTTTCATCGCGAGCGGCATTGTGATTGTCGAAGGTTTGATCATCACGGTCGATCGCACCGGACAGGTGAACCTGGCGCCGCTAGGCCCCGTGGTCGATGAGGGGCAGACCCACTTCCTGCTGCGTCCGTTCCAGGGATCGAAGACGCTGGCGAACCTGCAAGAGACCGGCGTCGCGACGTTTCACATCATTGACGACGTGGAATTGACCGCGCGAGCGGCGATCAACGCGATAGCCGAAATGCCCAAACTGGAACGAGTCGCAGGGGTCGAAGTTCCTGTCTTGGCCGATACGTGTCGCTGGTTCGCGCTGCGCGTGGTCGAGATCGATGCGTCTCAAGCGCGGGTGGAAGTTCGCACCGAGGTGACGGCCCAGGGGGCGCTGCGCGACTTTTGGGGGTTCAATCGAGCGAAGCATGCGATTCTGGAAGCGGCCATCGCCGCGACGCGGGTGAAGCTGTTGCCGGGCGAGGAGATCGTTGCCGAGTTTCGACGTTTGGCGCCGCTGGTGCGAAAAACCGGTGGCACGGCCGAGCAGCGCGCTTGGGACTTGCTGGCCAATCACGTGGCCGGGACGCTGGGCGTTTTGCCTCAAGAACTCGGCTCAATCAGCGCCGGTCGGCCGCGGCGCGTGCGTGTCGAGACGGGCAGCCGGCTGCACTTTGGCATGTTCTCGTTCGGTCAGCCTAATGTGCCGGCATTCGGCGGGCTGGGCGCGATGGTTAGCGAGCCGAGCGTGGTTGTTGAACTCACCTTAGCCGACAGGCTTTCCGCCGAGGGCCCGCTCGCGTCGGTCGCCGAGGCGGCGCTGCGCCGGGCACAGCAAGCGGGTTGGCTGGCGGACTTGCCGGGTTGTCATGCACAAATCATGGAAACGCCACGGCAGCACATCGGGCTGGGCGTCGGCACGCAACTAGCGCTGGCCGTTGTGGCCGGGGGCAATGCGCTGGCCGGCGGGCCGTTACGGAGCGCCGAGGAATTGGCCACGGTGTCCGGCCGCGCTGGTCGCTCGAGCATCGGCACGTTGGGTTTTGTCTCAGGAGGCTTGCTGATCGAAGCAGGAAAGCCAGTCGACGCGTCGCGCAACGCAACCGCGATCGGTCAACTGGTTGCGCGCGTCGCGCTGCCGGACGATTGGCGATGGATACTGCTGACACCACGCGAGGCGTCGGGCCTGTCGGGCGATACCGAACGGCGAGCGTTCGAGACGTTGCCAGCCGTGCCCGAGGCGGTGACCAATGAGCTGGTGCGGCTGGCTACGCTGGATATCGTGCCGGCGGCCCAGCGCGCGGATGTGAACACGTTTAACGAATCGTTGCACCGCTTCAGCATCCTGGCGGGCAATTGCTTTGCTCGGCATCAGCAAGGGGTTCCGTTCCATGCCTGGACAGCGCGCTGGATTGCCTGGCTGCAACAAGCCGGTGTTCGCGGCGGCGCTCAATCGTCGTGGGGGCCGACGCTGGCACTGGTGGCCGCCAGTGAAACAGCGGCCCGGGATCTGGTCGATCGACTGTCGATTGCCAAGGGCGAAGATGTTGAGGTGGTGATCGCACGGCCCGCGAATCGTGGTGCGCTAATCGCTGTCGACTACTAGAGCGATTTTCAACTCGTTGTGGCGTGCCGATCCAGGCCGTCATCCACGCGCAGGCCGGAACCGGGATAGATAGCCACAACGCCTAGATTCCCGCCTGCGCGGGAATGACGGAAAAGTGCCCTCATCGTCGGCACAACCGTCACGGTCGCCGGCAATCGGCAAAATCTTCGCAGTTTATCGAGTGTTACCTGCGGTCGCCGTGCTGGCGAGGTCGATGGAACCGATGCCGGCCTTAGGACAGCGGGGATTCGCTGTCACCCGCCCGCATCTCCCGCCGACCGAGGTAACGCACATGACTATCGTTTCGGACGCTTCGACTCACGTTGCTCCCGCGGTCGATCAGCAATTGATCGATCGGGCCACGACCGCGATCGTTAACAATCCGCACCTGCCCAAGCGGAAAGTGCGGCTCGAAGCCCGACAAGGGCAAATCACGCTCAAGGGCGTGGTGAACAGCTTCTTTCAGAAGCAGATGGCGCAAGAGGCGCTCCGCCGCATCGAAGGCGTGCGGCAGATCGACAACGAGTTGGAAGTGCAGTGGAGCTGAACCTCTGACTTACGTGAGAGGTTTCTGACTCTTCCGCGTGACGATTCTCGCGTGAGCGCTATTTCGCCGAAGGACGTGGCCGCGGGCGAACATGCCGAGTCCCCATCACCGCCTCGGTTCGATCGAGGTTATGCGGGAAGTGGCGGTCCAGCCGGCAGTGCCGTAGCACAATGCGATTCTCGTCCGACAGCCCGCAGAGGCGCATCGTCCCGCCATGCGCGGCCACGCGCCGATTGAGCGTCATCAACTCGCCAATCAGCATCGAGTGCAACAGATTCAACTCGTCGCACTCGAGGACCACGCGATAGGTCATATGCTGTTCGAGGATCTGCCAGACCGTGTCGGCCAACGGCGGCACGGCCAAAGCGCCTTCGGGCGTGCAGCGGATGTGGACAAACAACCATTCGGGGCCACGTTCGACTTCAAGTTCCCATCCCTGTGCGAGTTGCACCATGACGTTGCTCCTTCAACCTGCGGGGCGTGCGAAAACTGGTGTCTCCTGCCGGGGCGATGCGCGTTCATCTTACGCACCGGAGTCGACGACGCAACGATTTTTGCTTGGTTTTGCGTTGCGGCAGGGGTGCTAGCACTTGCGAGTGGAGCAGGAAGTGCGCCGCCGTCGCCGCGCTAATTGACCGACGCGGGATCGCCGTCGTCTTCGTCGCGTTCGATGGGCAGGCTGTACTCCTCGCCCAGCCAGCGGCCGAAATCAATCTGCTTACAGCGCGGACTGCAAAACGGCAGCGACTTGGACTGCTGCTCGTCGAATTCCGCCTGACAGATCGGGCAAGTCATCATCGCTGGCAATGCTCACGGGGGCTCGGCGTGGACCGGCGCGCGACGCGCAGTCTAGTTCTTCGGCTTGTGCTTCTTCTTGCCGGGGGCGGCCGATTCCCCCTTGGCCGGCTTGGGTTCGCTCTTGGCTTCGGTCTTGGCCTCGGACTTGCTTTCCGCGCTGTTGGTTGATGACGCTGGCTTGTCGGCCTCGGCCGCCTTGCGATACGAGTCGCTCCGGTAGTCGGTCTGGTAGAAGCCCGATCCTTTGAAGACGATGGCCGCCCCGGTGCCGATCAGGCGGCGGAGCTTGTTTTTACCACAGTTGGGGCACTTCTTTTTCGGTTCGTCGCGAATCGAGTGAAACAACTCGAACCGATGGTCACACGCATCACAGACGTAGTCGTAAGTTGGCATGGGGCGACAAGTTCCATAATTTAGTCGGCAAACCTTCAACACTCTCAAGCTATCCAACTTTACGTCCTTTAAGCAAGTGAGAGAAGGGGTTCGGCTCACGGAAGCTATCAGAACCTAAACCGGTGAATCGGCTCCAGTTTCTCGCGTGCCGGGGCGTGTGGCTGGCGGTTAGAACGCTGGACTTGAATCCCTCGCTAGCATTAGCGCCCGCGAGCGCCGCACAGTCACCCCCATCGGAAAAGTCACGGCAAACTGCTCGATTCTGCAATTGCCGTCAGCCGAAGATTTACCTACGATCCGGCCCCCTGCAAAACCTTGTCTCCTGCGGAATTGCGACAAGCCGACGACGACAAGTTGTCGTTCCCAATCGAGTCGCCACCCGCCCCGTCCGACGTCTCGCCCCCCGATCGCGCTCGTTCGAGCGCACTGCGCACCGCTGCGTTTGTAACGGAAAGACTGTGTTGCCGTACCTGATGTTGTCGCGGCTGTTACCACGACCATTGCGCGCCGAGGCTCGTAGCCGGCTGTTTCAAGCCGCGCTCGCTTCGCTGGCGTTGACCGGCGCAACCGAGGCGGTGATTGCTCAACAGCAGTTCAATTCGCCCTACTACGGCGGCACAACGCCGGGCTATGGCGGCGGTTATGCCCAGCCGATGATGCCACGATATGCCCCTGGGTACGCGCAGCCTGGCGTGGTGATGCCGGGCCAGGGCCCAATGAATCAGTCAAATCCCGCGGGCCAACCGGCCCTGATTCCGCCAGCGGCGACACGCCCGGCGGCTTGGCCCAGCACCTCGCCCATTGGTGCGAACGCCGGGGTTCAAGCGGGCGTCCCTCCGCAACCCGCGTATGCGGCGCCTGGAACATCGATCTCGTCCACGAGCGCGCCGGCAGGTTCGCAATCTGGCCCGCCCGGTCGGCCGGTCACCACCCAGCCGGCCAGCGGCTCGGGCTATGTGCCACCATCGTACACATTGCCGCCCTATCAACGACCCGTCGCGCCGGGCTATGCGGCCGCACCCGCAGTAGCGATTCCGACGGGGGTGAGCGTGGAAGCGGCGACAACCGAAACCTCGCCGCCATTATCGCCAGCGGTCACCCAGCCCATGCTTGTGCCGCCGGCCAACACGTTGCCACAGCCTGCTCTCAACACACAGCAGCCAAGCGCGTCGCAGCCGACGACTGCCGCTTATCCGCCAGTGCCCCAGTACCAGGCTGCGCCACCTGCACAGTCGGCGGCATTGATGCCGCCCGCTCAAGCACCGACGAGGCCTCTGCCACCGGCAACTTCTGATGCAGGCGGCGCAGGAGCGCCGAATGGTTATGCCCCCGCAGGTTACGCACCACCTGTTGTTGCCGCGCCCGGCGCCGTGCCTCCGCTCGCGGGACAGCCAGTTCTGGTTGCTAACAACACGCCGCTGGTGCCGCCGAATCAAACGCCGCCGGTGAATCAGGCTCCCCCCCATGCACAGTTTGCGCCTCCCGGGCAACCTGCCGTGCCGAACCAACAGTTACCCCCAGGCCAACCAGTTGTGCCGGGACCACCAATTGCCACAGGTCAGTCCGCTCCCACCGATCAGCCGCCCCAGGTGCAAGCCGAGACGTTCAAAGAAGTCAAGCCGGCCGACATCGTGAACTGGGACGGCTCGCGCATTGTGGCCCGCGTGGGAAACGAAGTCATTCAATGGCGCGACGTGATCGGCACGGTGAATGAACGGCTGTCGAACGCGGCGGGGCGCATTCCGCAGGACAAGCTCGACGATATCCGCATGCAATTGGCCAAGCAGCAACTCGAACAGTTGATCCAGACCAAGGTGATTTGCAACGAAGCCAAGCGCAAGGTGGCGGCGGAAGCGATCAAGAAAATCAATGAAAAGTTGGGCGAAGTATTCGACGAGCGCGAAATACCGCGCGTGATCGTCCGCGCTGGCGCCAAGAACGCCGCCGAGATCGACGCCAAGCTGCGCGAGAACGGCAGTTCGCTCGATCACCAGCGACGGTTATTCGTCGATCGGATGCTGGCCCAGGACTTTGTCCGCCAGAAAGTAAAGAGCGACGAAGACGTTCCGTTGGAGAACCAACTCGCCTTTTACGAGCAGCACAAGGATGAATACGACTATAAGGCGAAGTCACGTTGGGAACAGATCACGATTCGCTTCGATCGCACCCCGAACAGGAACGAGGCTTACCGCATGATTGCCGAGGCGGGCAATCGAGTGCTGCGCGGCGAACCATTCGCCATCGTGGCGCGCACGGCCAGCCAGAACTCGTCGGCTCGTGACGGTGGCGCGATCGATTGGACCACGCGCGGCAGTCTGGCCTCGGAAGCCATTGAGCAGGCGGTGTTCACGCTGCCGGCTGGGCAGATGAGTCCGATCCTCGAAGACAAGCAAGGCTTCCATATCGTGCGAGTGATCGAGCGCAAGGATGCCGGCCGCAAGCCCTTTGCCGACGTCCAGGCCGACATCCGCAAGAACATGAAGAAAGATCGAACCGACGCCCAAGTCGACCAGTACATTGCCGACTTGCAGAAGCAGACCAAAATCTGGACGGCCTTCGACGGCCCCGACCGAAGCGAAACGCTGCCCGGGGCGACGCTGCTCACGCCGTCAAATCTGCCAGTGCCGGTGATCCAGCCGGAAGTCCAGCAGACACAAATGCCAGCCGCCGCGGCGCCTGGCGCCTACCAGCGCAAGTATTAATCGTTGGCTTGCCGGCGCTGCCCGCCTTGGCATAGGCTGGTGGCCATGGCGAGGAACATCGAACTTAAAGCCCGGCTGACCGATCTCGCGTCAGCCCTGGTCACGGCCCAGCGACTGGCCACCGCCGATCTGGGAGTCGAGCGGCAGACCGACACGTACTTTCCCTGCCGCCAAGGCCGGCTCAAGTTACGCGAGATCGAAGGTCGCCCGGCGCAACTGGTCTGGTACGTTCGCCCTGACACCGTGGCGGCCAAGGCGAGCGACTACTCGCTGGTTCCGATCGCCGAGCCGGCGTCGCTCAAAGCGGCTCTCTCCGCCGCGCTGGGGGTCGAAGCCACGGTCGTGAAAGAGCGCCGCATCTTCCTGTGGCGCAACGTGCGGATTCATCTGGATCAAGTAGCGGGGCTGGGGGAGTTCCTGGAATTTGAAGCGGTGCTCGACGCCGATCTTGACGACCGCCACAGCCAGGAACAGTTGGCTTGGCTGAGCGAACAGTTTCAGTTGCGCCACGAACAATTGCTGGCCGGCTCCTATCGAGAACTGGGCGACGCGGAATAAGTCGCGCTAACGTGCGGGCGCGGGAACGACGACATTTTGGCTGACCTGGGCCAATCGGCGCACGATTACATCCGCGTCAGGATTCGATTCATTTCCGCCTTGTTTCATGGCCTTGGCTGGGCGATTGTCGAAGCCTCGGCCAACGGCTAAACTCAGCGTTTCGCGAGCGCGCGAGGCACGCGCGTTGGCGGATATGACGGGGTCGCCTGATTCGAGGAAAAGGAACACCGCTGCAATGAGCGACGACGGCAAGCTGAAACTAGGGAACGAGGAAATCGACTTGCCGGTGATCGTCGGCACCGAGAACGAACGAGGCCTCGACATCTCGAAGCTGCTGGCCCGAACCGGCCATATCACTCTCGACGAAGGCTACGTCAACACCGGCGCTTGTACCAGCAACATCACTTTCCTGGACGGCGACCGGGGGATTCTCCGTTATCGCGGCTATCCAATCGAAGTGCTCGCCGAGAAGTGCAGCTTTGTCGAAGTCAGCTACTTGCTAATCTATGGCGAGCTGCCCAACCAGCAACAGTTGGACGAGTTCCGCGATTCGTTGCGTCATCACACGATGCTGCATGAGGATTTCCGCCTGTTCTACAACGGCTTCCCGCGCGACGCGCACCCGATGGCCATTCTCAGCTCGGTGGTTGGCGCGTTGTCGACGTTTTATCAAGACTCGCTCGACCCGCACGACCCGCGGCAAGTCGAGATTTCGATCCACCGGCTGTTGGCCAAGTTGCCGACGATTGCGGCCATGAGCCACAAGAAGTCGGTCGGCCAGCCGATGATGTATCCGCGCAACGACCTGAGCTATTGCGCCAACTTCTTGCAAATGATGTTCGGCGTGCCGACCCAGCCCTATGCGGTCGACCCCGATTACGAAGCGGCGCTGAATCTGCTGCTGATCGTGCATGCCGACCATGAGCAGAATTGCAGCACGTCGACCGTGCGGATGGTCGGTTCGAGCAACGCCAATCTGTTCGCGTCGATCTCGGCCGGGATTTGCGCCCTGTGGGGGCCGCTGCATGGCGGCGCCAACCAGGCCTGCGTCGAGATGCTGGAAGCCATTCGCGACGACGGCGGGAATGTTCAGAAGTACATCGAGCTGGCCAAGGACAAGAAGAGCAACTTCCGCCTGATGGGCTTCGGCCACCGGGTTTACAAGAACTACGACCCGCGGGCCACGCTCATCAAGAAAACTTGCGACACGCTGCTGGCCAAGCTGCACATCAAGGATCCGATCTTTGAAATCGCCCAAAAGCTCGAAGCAGCGGCCCTGAGCGACCCGTATTTCATCGAGCGCAAGCTGTATCCGAACGTCGATTTCTATTCGGGCGTGATTTACCGGGCGATTGGTATGCCGATTCCGATGTTCACGGTGCTGTTCGCGTTGGGCCGGCTGCCGGGCTGGATTGCCCATTGGAAGGAAATGCACGCCTCGCCGACCAAGAAGATTTGTCGTCCGCGGCAGATTTACACCGGGGCCAAGCAGCGCGATTTCGTGCCGATTGGCAAGCGGTAGGATCGGGCCGCCGCTAAGTCTCTTTCGCTTACCTCTGGTGGCGTTGCTAGCTGTCTTGCAAAGGCGAGCTCTCTTTTCGCTGATTGCAGACTCAACGCTAGCGCCACCTCGTTACCCTCCCCCAGCCCCTCCCTGCGAGGGAGGGGTGTTCATCGCTCGCACCTCAAAAACTCTTTCGCGCAGCGAGTTCTCTTTCTCACATTCCTCTGCCTTTCTCCGTGCTTAACTCCGTGGCACCGTGCCGCCGTGGCTAAGCTTCCAGCCACTTGAGCAAATAACTTTTGCTCAGCCTGCGTTTCCCGCGCAACCGATAAATGACGAAGAGCCAATAGGCGCACCAGTGCGCCCCTTGGCAGCAGCTATCACTCACCTCGCTGGCGGGGATTCACGGATGAACATCGGCCGTCGTGCTTTCATCGCGCGGCTTGCGGCGGCGCTGTCGCTGGCCGGAGCGGCGCGCCTGCGCGCCCAGTCGCCGGCCGACAAGGCGACGGTCATCCAGGCCAGCCGCGTTTTGCAGATTCCCACCGCCCAGCGCCAAGGCCAGACGCCCGTGATCACCGCCGTCTCGCTCAGTAGCGACGGCCAGCGAATCGCCACGGCCGGCGATGATCACGTGATTCGCGTCTGGGACGCCAAGACTGGCGACTTGCTGAAGGAATTCCGCGAGCACATCGACTGGGTCCGCGACGTCGTGTTCGATCCGACCGACGGCTGGCTGATCAGCGGCGGTGATGACCGCGGTTTGAAGTTGTGGCACTTCCCAACGGGCGAAGTCCGCGATCTGCCTGGCTCGATCATGCCCACCTACCAGCTGAAGTGGGCGCCCAATGGCAAGCAAATTGCCGAAGCGGGATTCGAAGACAAGATTCGCATCTATGACGTCGCCTCGGCGCAGATCATCCGCGAGATCGAAGCGCCGTCGGGCGACATCCGCGCGCTGGTCTTCTCGCACGATGGGCGATTGTTGGCGGCCGGGGGGCGAAACGGCAAGATTCGCATCTGGAAAACCGACGACTTCGCCCCCCAGCGCGACATCGACGCCCATCGCCAACGGATTCGCTCGCTGGCCTTTTCGCCCGATGACACTCAATTGGCCAGCGGCGGCGACGACCGGCAACTGATCGTCTGGGATCCCCGCGGTGGCGGCGAAAAGTATCGGCTCCCTTCGCGGACGGGCAAGATTCACGTGCTGTGTTACTGCGGCAACCAGATGCTCGCCGCCGGCAGCAGCGACAACCAGATTCGCGTCTGGGACGTCGCCCAAGGGGCCGAGACATTCCGACTCACGGGGCACACCGGCAGCGTCGTCGCCCTGGACTATCACGCCCCCACCGGCTTGCTTGTGTCGGGCAGTTTCGACACCACGGTTCGCCTTTGGTATCCGCTGACCGGAGCCAAGGTCAACATCGCTCGCCAGCCGGGGGACACCAGCGCGGAACCATCGCTTCCCAATACTCGCTAACGCATTCGCCCCGAGTCACGACCGGCAAGTCGTCAACCTTTTCGTCGACGTGGAGGATAACCAGTGGGCCTGCTGAAACTGCTCTCCCGTCTGCGAGGCCATGAGTCGCGAACCGAGCGCACTGAAATCGCGCCGCGTCCCGACGCCCATCGGCGCTGCCGGATCGAACGGCTCGAATCGCGGCAGTTGATGGCCGCCGACATTCAACTGGGGACGGTTTACTTTGAACCGGCCAGTGGCACCGACAGCGTTGGCAACACGTACACCGTCACTTGGCAGGGTGGCGCGCCGGGCACCGAGTTGACCGAGCTGGACATCAATCTGGACAAGAACCAGAACGGCACGCTCGACGACGGCGAATGCTTCTTCAACACCGCGCTCGGCGGCGGGGGCGTTTATGGCTACACTCCTTTCACGCTGAATTCGCTCTCGGCAGGGGCCAGCCTGACCAGCGTGCAGGTCGCCAATGGCGGCCAATTGCTGAAGATCCAGTTTGCCGGCTTCACGACCGGCGATACGCTGGTTTTCCAGATCGACGTCGACGAAATGGGGCATGACGCATTCGGCAATCCCTCGGTGAGCGCGGTCGCCGAAGGAAAGGAATTCGAGGGCTCGCTCCTGACGGGCACGTTCACCAATCCCAACTATCAAGACGCCACGGGAACCGGTGTGTTCGTGGACCATTTCGACCCGGAACTCGCCGCCAGCGGCTTGCCGCTTCCGCCCGACAGCTACATGCCCCCGTCGCCAGTGGACGAGACGGTATTCACGGCGGGCACAATGTTCCCGCTGACACAGATTCCGCTGCCCAGCAGCATTGCGGGCAATGTTTACTACTCGATCAACGGCGCCTACGGCGATCCGGCCGCCACGCAGTTTCCCATTCCCAGTGTGACGCTGGAACTGGTCGACGCCAGCGGCAATCCCGTGCTCGACGGCTCGGGCCACGCCATCACCACCACGACCGACGCCAACGGCTACTACATTTTCAACAACCTGAACCCGGGCACCTATGGCGTGCGCGAAGTCCAGCCCCATGGCTACCTGGAAGACACCGACACGATCGGCTCGCTGGGCGGCACGACCAATGGAGTGGACGAACTAAACAACATCGTCCTGGTCGCCAACAACCACGGCGTGAATTACAACTTTTACGAACAGTTGCCGGCTTCGATCAGCGGCAACATCGTCGTCGTCACCAACGGCGACTGCGACGATCCAGCGGCCACGCACACGCCGATCGCCGGTGTCACGCTGGAACTGGTCGACGCCAGCGGCAACGCGGTCCTCGACGGCTCGGGCCATGCCATCACCACCTCGACCGACGCCCTGGGGAACTACTCGTTCACCAATTTGTACGCTGGCACCTACGGCGTACATGAAGTCGTGCCGGCGGGCTACATCGCAGGCTGCGATTACGTGGGCACGATCAACGGCGTCAACGTCGGCAATAACCCTGACGATTCGCACCTGACCAACATCGCGCTGACCTCTGGTCAGGACGGCGTTGACTACAACTTCCATTTGCTGCTGCCGGTCAGCATTGCTGGCATTGTCCAGCAAGAGTCGCTGCCGAATTGCGTCACCTCGGTGCCCACTTTCTCGCCGCTGGCGGGGGTGACGGTCGAACTGGTCGACGCCGCCGGCAATCCGGTGCTCGACGGTGGCGGCCATCCGATCACCACGCTGACCGACGCGAGCGGCGCCTATGCGTTCACTAATTTGGCGCCGGGAACTTACGGCGTGCATATTGACTCGCCGCCGGGCTTCTACGCCGGCTATTCGAGCCTGGGCACGGTCAACGGCGTGAGCGACGGCGTCCAGACCAGCGCCACGGCGCTGGATGGTGTGCTGATGTGGTCCAGCCAGAACGGCATCCACTACGACTTTGTCGTCCTGCCCCCCGCCACACTCGCCGGCAAGGTGATGACCGACGTGGACGGCCAGTGCGATACGAACCCCAACGAACCCGGCGTGGCCGGCGTCGAAGTCGACCTGGTCGACTCGTTGGGAAACATCGTGGCGACGACTCTGACCGATGTTAACGGCAACTACGTCTTCACCGGCATCATCCCCGGCACCTACACGGTCGTCGAAGTGACGCCAGCCGGGTACTACGAAGAAGACGCCCACCCAGGCTGTAACGGCGGCACGGTGATCAATACGCACACGATCACCAACGTCACCTTGGTGCCTGGCGACGACCCAGTCAATTACAACTTCTGTTTGAATCAGTATGCAACGCTGTCAGGTTATGTTTTCCAAGATGGCCCGGCGATCACGTTGCCGCTGGGCGTGTCGGACCTGGGCTCGGTCGATCCGGCCGTGCTGGCCACGCACACCGGGGTGCGCAACGCCGGCGACTCGATGCTGGCCGGCGTGACGTTGTATCTGGACGATGCCGCGGGGAACGTCGTCGCGTCGGCGGTGACCGATGCCAATGGGTTCTACCGCTTTGCCAACTTGATGCCGGGGTTGTATACGGTCCAGGTCGTCGAGCCCGGCGGAATCTACATCCCCTGGATCAACACAGCCGGCACCACCGGCGGCGCCGCCACGGCCGTGAGCATTGTCTCGATCAACCTGAACAACGGCGACAACTCGCTCGAGAACAACTTCAGCGTGCTGGTCTTGCAGGATCAACAGTTCTTCCTGCCGCCGCCGAACAGCGTCTCGCCATTGCCCACGCCCCAGATCGTGGCCGCGCCACCGATCAATCCGTTCTTGCCGCCGCCGACGCCCGCGGCCCCGTTGAGCCCACCGACGTTGCTAACGGGCAGCAGCCAGGTGATTGGCTACACCTGGCACCTGAGCGTGATCAACGCGGGCCAGCCGCGCGACATCAACTCCAACGGCGAAGCTCAGGTCCAGCTCACCGGCCAGCAACGCGGCGGCCAGTTGGACGAGTGGGTCGACGGCCCGGGCAACACGGCTCGCTTTCTATTGCGGGCGGGCGAGGGGCCGAACGACGTGCAAGTAATCTTGTTCGGCAACTCGTTCAGCACGCCCATCACGGGGGACTTCAACGGCGACGGCCGGGCCGACGTGGGCGTCTTCTACGCCGGCCAATGGCACGCCGACCTGAACGGCAACGGCGAGTGGGACAAGGACGACCTGTGGGCCAAGCTGGGCTACCAGGACGATCTGCCGACCACAGGCGACTGGGACGGCGACGGCAAGGCCGACTTTGCGATCTTTGGCCGCGCCTGGCCCGGCGATCCGAACGCCATCCTCAATGAACCCGGCTTGCCGAACCCCGACAACGTCGCTCATGGCAAGCAGAAGAACATGCCGCCGACCGTGGCCGAGGCGACCTACGGCCTGCGTCAAATGCGGCGGACATCGTCGGGCACGATGCGCGCCGATCTGATCGACCACGTGTTCTTGTACGGCACGCCGGGCGATCTGCCGATTGCCGGCAACTTCAACGGCGCCGGCATCGACACGATTGGCGTCTTCCGTGACGGCCGTTGGGACTTGGACATGGACGGCGACGGCCGGTTGAACGACCGGGACATCACGCTCTATATGGGCCAAGCTGGCGATCAGCCGGTGGTCGGCGACTTTGACGGCGACGGTCAGGACGAACTGGGCGTCTACCGCGATGGCGTGTGGCTGATCGATATCAACCGCGACTATCGACTGGACGCGGATGACATGACCGTCCGCTTTGGCGGCCCCGGCGACAAGCCGGTGGTCGGCGACTGGGACGGCGACGGCCGCGACGATCTGGGCGTGTTCCAGCCCGGCGGCGGCGAGTTGCGCAACGCCCAGGCGGCCCCTGAGCAGCGGTAACTACTGACGCTCAGCTAGTTTTTTCACCACAGAGACACAGAGTTCACAGAGGAAGAAAACTTCTTTTGTATTCTCTGTGCCCCCTGTGTCTCTGTGGTGAATCTCCTGGCCTTTAATTGCGGGCGAGACCTTCTACTAGCCTGCCGACGCAGAAGACGCACACCGCCCCCAGCAGGAACACCAGTTCCTGCCAGCCCTTGGGCAATCCGCCGGTCATCTGCAGCACCAGCGCCAGCGGAGCCAGGATCAACCCGGCGATTTGCAGCCAACGTCCCAAGGGTTTCATAGGTCAACTCGCATCGCGTCAAAACGTACGCCGCCCCCTCCCCTTAATCCTACGTCCGAAACGACACGGCATGGTGACCGTGCGATCACTGCTGGAGAGGGCGGCGCGATGCAATTCATGGTATCCTGTGAGGGTATCGATCGTCGAGATGCCGAACAACTCCATAGGCAACGCTGTGGCCGCTGAAACCCGTTCGCTGAGCCGGTTCCTGACGCTCTTGGGGCGGGCCGTCCGGCTGCGCTGCCCGCGCTGTGGCGTCGGCAAGCTGTTCAGCGGCTGGCTCAAGATGCACGAGCGCTGCGACCACTGCGACCTGAAGTTCCAGCGCGAGCCGGGGTTCTTTCTGGGCTCGATTTATTTCAACTACGGGCTGACCGCCCTGCTTGTGACGATCGCCTACTTTATTGGTTTTTTGGGCTTCGACGTCCATCCGCAACGCTTGCTCTGGTCGCTGACGGCGTTCTGCGTGTTGTTTCCGCTCTGGTTCTTTCGCTATGCCCGCAGTCTGTGGATGGGCTTCGACGAATTCGTCGACTCGCGGAGCCAATACGAAA
This sequence comes from Planctomycetota bacterium, assembly GCA_018242585.1. NCBI lineage: Bacteria > Pseudomonadati > Planctomycetota > Planctomycetota bacterium. The sequence continues at coordinate 1,466 of JAFEBQ010000001.1, read as the reverse complement.
CGCCGCGGAAGTAGCTCAGACAAGCCCGTGGTCCCCGAAGTCTACTACCGAGCGCAAAGAAAAACGGCTTGCGACTTTTGATCGCGAGCCGTTTTCGTTTCAGGAATTAACCCAGCGAAGGCTTAACCTTCGGCCGGGGGCGATTGCTCGCTGGGGGTGGCAGCAGCCACGGCGGCGGGCTCGGGCTCGCCGACCACGCCTTCGAACTTCAACTGCTTGACCTTCCCCTTCTCGTTCTTGATGCCATCGACCAGGATCGTGTCCTTGCCTTGGAACTCGCCCTTCAGCAATTCCTCGCTGAGCGGGTTCTCGACCAGGTTCTCGATCGCGCGGCGTAGCGGACGAGCGCCGAAATCGGTGTCGGAGCCCTTGCTGATGATGAACGTCTTGGCGTCGTCGGTCAGCACGAGCTTCAGACCCTTTTCCAGAAGGCGGCCGCGGACCTTGCTCAGTTCCAGATCGACCACCTTCTTCAAGTCGTCAACCGTCAGGTGACGGAAGACGATGATGTCGTCGCAGCGGTTGATGAACTCGGGGCGGAACACGCGTTCGATCCGCTCCATCACCCGCGACTTCATGCTGTCGTACGAAGCGTCGTCGTCTGGCTTTTGGAAGCCGAAGCCGCTTTCGTTCTTGATCGCTTCGGCGCCGGCGTTGGTGGTCATGATCAGGATGGTGTTGCGGAAGTCGACGTTGCGACCAAAGCTGTCGGTCAATCGCCCTTCTTCCATCACTTGCAACAACATATTGAACACGTCCGGATGGGCCTTCTCGATTTCGTCGAGCAGGACCACGGCGTAGGGCCGGCGGCGAATTTTCTCGGTGAGCTGACCACCTTCCTCGAAGCCGACGTAGCCCGGCGGAGCGCCGATTAGCCGGCTGACGTTATGCTTCTCCATGTACTCGCTCATGTCGATCTGAATGAGCGAATCGGGATCGCCAAACATAAACTCGGCCAACGCCTTGGCCAGGTGCGTCTTGCCGACGCCCGTGGGACCGGCGAACACAAAGCAGCCAATCGGCCGCTTGGGATCCTTCAGCCCGCTGCGGCTGCGGCGAACGGCCTTGGCGATCGACTTCACCGCTTCGTCCTGGCTGATGACCTTCTTGTGCAGGTCGGCTTCCATTTCGATCAGCCGCGCGCTGTCTTCGGCGGTCATCCGAGTAAGCGGAATGCCGGTCATCTTCGAGATGACCTCGGCGATCACCTCGTCGTCGACCACGCCGTCGGCTTCGCGAGATTTGTCGCGCCAGTCGCGCATGATCTGCTGCTTTTTCTTCTTGAGCTTGTCGGCCTGATCGCGCAGGCCGGCCGCCTTTTCGAAGTCCTGGTTGGCGACCGCTTCTTCTTTTTCCTTGTTCAGCTTCTCGACCTGGTCGTCGATCTCCTTGAGGTCGGGCGGCTTGGTCATCGAGCGCAAACGGACGCGGGCACCCGCCTCGTCGATCACGTCGATCGCCTTGTC